>PIVZ01000199.1 GCA_003354045.1 bacterium | reverse complement strand
CTCGAGGCACATGGAACAAGTCAACCGATCGAGGCGGCGCGGACCATCACAGGGGTTCTGCGTGGTTTTGAGATCGAACGACTCTCTCGCCCTTCGGCCAGCATCGAGGAACTACGCAGGCGACTCGAGCTCGTGGTTGCGGCACTTGTACCGGCTGGCAAAGGCGGTGGCGCCAAATCGTGAGAGAAGAGTAAGGACGACGAGACTGGAGACGGAAACCGCCCAACCTCGCTCTGAAGAACAACGAAGCCGGAAGACCGAACCTCGCCGACAAGAAACGGAATAGCGATCCCGGCACCGGAGACAGCGATGAGCCAACCACAAGACAAGCAAGAGATCCTCGATCTGGCAGAGCGCTACGTGTGCCCGGATCGGGTGCGAATGTTGAGCATGTTCGGCGCACCGCCGGTAATGGGCGAGCGAGGCGGCCATTTCTTCAAGGACCTCGACGGCCGTGAGCTGTTCGACGTCCACATAAACGGCGGCACCTTCAACCTCGGTCACCGACATCCGGAGGTGGTCGCGGCCCTCCACGAAGCGGCCGACCTCTACGATGTGGGCAACCACCACTTTCCGAGCGGCCCCCGCGCGCGGCTGGCCGAAGCGCTGGTCGAAACAGCCCCGGGGGACCTGCGCTACGCGGTGTTCACCCCTTGTGGAAGCGAGGCGAACGATGTCGCCATAAAGACCGCACGGCGGGTCACCGGCCGGCGCAAGATCCTCTCCATCGTCGGAAGCTATTACGGACATACCGGCCTCGCGCTTGCCGCCGGCGACGTCGAGAACGCCAGGTACTTCCATTGCGACGGGCCCGAGGCCGACTTCGAGCAGGTTCCCTTCAACGACTTGGAGGCCATGAAGCGGGCGCTCTCCCGTAAAGACGTAGCCGCGGTAATCCTCGAGACGATCCCCGCAACCCTGGGATTCCCGCTTCCGGCCCCCGGCTACCTTCCCGGCATCAAAAGTTTGTGCGAGCAATTCGGATCGCTCTACGTGGCAGACGAGGTGCAGACGGGACTCGGACGAACGGGCAGTTTCTGGGCCATCGAAACCTACGGCGTCGAGCCGGACATGCTGGTGACCGGCAAGGGGCTTTCGGGCGGCATGTACCCGATGGCCGCGACCCTGCTGAGTGGACGCGTCGCCGGATGGCTGAGTGACAACGGATGGGGTCACGTCTCCACCTTCGGCGGCTCCGAGATCGGTTGCCATGTGGCTCTCAAGGTGGTCGAGATCATCAACCGTCCCGGCGTGCTCGAGAACGTGCGAGTGGTCTCCGAGAAGATCCGCGGCGCCCTCGAAGGGTTGAAAGCGAACCACCCCTTCCTGGTCGAGATCAGACAGAACGGCCTGGTGATGGGGCTGTGCTTCGACGACCCGCTCGGCGGGATGTTGATGACAATGGCCGGGTACGAATGCGGCCTGTGGGCGTTCTTCGCCGGCTTCGATCGCTCGGTACTTCAGTTCAAGCCAGACATCACGGTTACGCCCGACGAGGTGCCGGACCTCATGTCCAGGCTGGAGAAATCAATCGAGCTGGCGAGCAAGAACGCCACCGAGGCCAGCGGGCCGTCTTGAAGACCGGCAGACGTGGAAAAGGTACCTGTCCCCAATATATAGTTCGAGCCATGTCGAACTCCGAGCTTCTGCGAAGCGCGAGCATGGTCTTGCGCAGCTTGGTCTGCAGCTTTGCTGCCGTGGCAGTGACCTGCGGCTCCGCACAGGCGCAGGCCGAGGATCGCGCCTCTTCGCTCGAAGCCGGCATCGGCTTGGACTACAGCTCGGGCGAGTACGGCGAGGACGTCGAGACGGAGATGATCTACGCCCCTCTCTCGCTTCGCTACGCGACGGGCCCGTGGACAGCGGAGGTCGTCGTTCCGTTTCTCAGGCTCGACGGACCGGCCGCCTTCACCATCACACAAGGCCAGGCGCCCGGACCAGCGCCGCAAGAGGAAAGCGAGGTCGAGGCGGGGCTCGGGGATATCCTGGTCGGACTCGGCTACAGCTTCGAGGGGCTATACGAGAAGGCCCTCTACATAGACCTGACCGCCAAGGTGAAGCTTCCCACCGCCGACGAGGACGATGGGCTGGGAACCGCGCGGGTAGACTATATCTTCCAGCTCGACGTCGCCCGAACGTTCGGCGCATGGACGCCGACGGCCATGGCCGGCTACAGGGTGGTCGGCCGAAACAACAACTTCGACTTGCAGAATACAGCGCTCGCGGCAGTCGGCGCGCAGTACTCGTTCCTGCCTACGCTCGTCGGTGGCCTTTCCTATGAGTACCGACAGTCGCTCTCACGCGACGTAGACGACCCGCGCGAGATACTCACCTACATGTACGTGGACTCCGGAGACTGGGCCTTGACTGTCTATGGCGTCATCGGTCTCAGCGACGGAAGTCCGGAAATGGCCCTGGGCTCTTCGCTCACCATTCCGATTTTCTGATCCTGGGGATTCCCTCCGCAGGCCGCAACGGGGCCGTTACCCGTTAGCCCGGGTTATACAGCCCGGCCACAAGATAGAGCCGCGCAAAGCCGAAACCGCGGGCTATCGCGGGCCAGGTGGATGGGGAGGAGGGTGTGGTGGCGGCCGTGGCGGCCGATGTGGCGGCGGTGGTTGTGGCGGCCGCCCGATAGCGGGCGGCCTTGGAGGTCGCGGCGGCGGTCCGCCGTGGGCCGGCGGCCGTGGCGTGTTTCCTGCAACGGGCGGCTGCGGTTTCTTGCCCGCCCCAGGTGGCGGGGGCTTGCCTCCCGGCGGCTCCTTGCCGGCCGAGGCAGCAGCTGGGTCATGGCCCGCATGCCCGCCCTTCTGGCCCGCCGGTTGCACCGCGCCTTGCGGTCGCTCGAGATGAAGCGTAGGACGCTCGGGCACGATTCTGATCGCCTCGGCGGCAACGACACGGCCGCCGCTCATCCGCCCCTCGACCATGACGCGCAGATCCGGCCGCAAGCCGTCGGTCGCGATGCCCGCCACCTGCAGTCCCGGCGCTACGTTCACCTCCCAACCGGCCACCGTAACCGCCCCCGTCGCTCGCTGTCCGGTCACAAAGCCTTCTAGCGAGAGCCGCTCGACACGGCCGTCAAACGGGTCCTGCGCCACGGGTTCCAGGCGTTCGGCATACAAGACACCGTCGATAAACTCCCCTTCCGCCACGACGTTGAGCCCGATCAACGAGTTCGTTTCCGTGTCGCCGCCATCGATGCGTAGCGCGCCTATCATCACGGCGCCGCCCTCGGCTACATCGGCTCGGCCCACTACACGGACCGGCCCATCGGCATCGCGCGAGTCGAGGCGACTGGCCAAGATCTCGCCGCCGCTACGGCGCAGACCGCTTACCTTCACCCACTGCCCTTCCGCATACTCATCGGCCCCGGGCCAGGTGGTTGCATCCGTGCCGCTCGCAGAGGCAAACACGACCGTCTGGCCAAGAACGACCAGCCGACCGGCGTCGGCATCGACGGCCGAGATCGGTCCCGAGACCTCGTGTCTGATCGCTATGGAGTTCGCCGTCCACCGTTCGCCATCATAGGCCGCTTCCACCGCGACAAGCTGATCCCGAGCCAGCGCCTCCGCACTGCCGGCGCGCCCGTCGATTGTGACCGCAACGTCCTGCGCATACTCGATCTTGCTGCCGTTGACGAGGATGCTGCCCAACCCGGTAATGGTGCCGATGAATCCGGTACCGCCGATCCCGCTCTCGCCGCCAGATCGTCCGGTGCCGCCCATGCCACTCTCGCCGCCGCTACGCCCGGTTCCGCCTAGTCCACTCTCGGCGTCACTACGCCCGGTTCCGCCAAGCCCGCCTTCAACGGCAGCGGCAACGACAAAGTCCGCAGCATCGCCCGAGCGGCCCTCCCCTACTTGCGCGTCGGAGGCGAACCCGGTTGCCGGGAAGAAGAAGCCGAGCACGGTCGCCAAGGCCATTGCTAGAGAGCGCTTGTATGACGCCGTCACCATGAGGCGCGCGGACTATGCCGCGGCCACAAAACGCTGAATCGCGCTCCGATGCATCCGCGGACTGACAACGATGGCACCCATGTTCTCTAGGCCTCGTCCGGCCCGGCCCCTTCATCGCCGGCGTCGAAGAAATAAAAGCCGAGTGTCATACGCCGGTCGGCATCCGATCGCTTTTCGTCCCGCTCGGCAAGCTTCAATGCTTCTCGGTTTACCTTGCCGAGCGCCTCCATGGCAACCTCACGCGACATGCCCTCCAGAGTGGCCACCGACTCTCCGGTAAGCCGGCCGTAGTAGACGGCGCGCTCCAGAAAGGGCTCTCCTTCACCCGAAAGATTGTGCGCGGAAGCCGCGATATGATCGCGTAGGTTGCGGCCGAAGTAGTAGGCTATCTCGTCGAAGTCGGCGCTCGGTACGAACGCATCCGTGTTCAGGTGTACGCGGTCCTGCTCGTCGATGCTGACGATCCCGAGACGCTCGAGCTCATCGAGGACTGCCCGCGGACGAACGTCCTTGCGCTTGATGCTCTCGACCAGCGAATCGAAGCAAACACCCGCGGCATCGGTCACACTGCGCGGTAGCGGGCGCGGCTTTCCGCGCCCATCGAGATAGGCGGGCGCGCCGGTCCAGGTCGCAATGAGTCGTGCACCGACCGACACTGCCTTGGGTGGCCCCGTCTCCTCGGCCGGTTCGCCGAGTAGCCGGCGGACGTCCTTGCGATGAACACCGCTCATCAGGCTGATGCGGCTGGCCGTCTGCTTCTTGTCTTCGAGCGGGAAGTCCTTGTCCACGACGTCCACGTAGACCTTCTTGAGCATCGCGCTCAGATACGGGTAGGTGATGCCATGCGCGACGAGAGCGTGGACCAATGGACGCAGCAGCTTGGCCAACGCCTTTACCAAGGCTGGCGCCGGTGCGCTCGCACTCGCCGGTTGCATATCCTTTCCTCTTTCCTCGTCCCGCCAGAGCCGCCGCCGGCCCGTTTGCGCGTTGCACTGGTACTGAGTTTAGCGCGACAAGGGCCTGGTGGGAAACAATCCCATGTTCTCCAGGCCCTGTCGCGTAAGGTAGTGCCGGCCGGACGCCGACGGAGAGGGAGGCGCGACCGCCCTGCCGGCACTACCTCTGTCGGCGCGACTGCCGGAGTCGTGGTCAGTCGCGTCGTGGGGGCCTCGGCCGCTGGGGCTTACGCTTCGGGCAGAAAAGCTCGACATTACAGCCTTCGTTGAGGCAGGTCGCAGCTTCCTCCATGCAGAGCACGGCCGGCTCGCGACACGACTCCACGCACTCGCGCACCGCCGCACGGGCCTCGTCGCAAGCCTCCTGATCGCCGACTTCCGGCTCGCAGAGCTCGCGGGCGACGGCGCGGAGATCCGCGCACCCGCTCTCGTCCTTGCACTCCTTGACCAGCTCACGCGCCGCCTGGAGGCAGTCACCTTGAACGTCGAGACACGCCTTGACGCACTCACGGTCGGCGGCTTGGGCCTGCTGTGGCAGCCCTAAGGCCAGACAGGCGGCGCCAACCACTGCGGCCGTGAGAACTCGATTGGGAATTTGCTTGATCATGTTTCGTTACCTTCCTTCCTTCTTGATAGTTCTGCCTCCCCCTCTACTGCGGGAAATTTTCCCACGCAAATTGATTATACGTGGGCAGCTTTCCCACGTCAATAAGGAAAATGAAACAAAAGGGCCAAGCGCTGGCCCCAGCCGAACGATCGCCTCGCTTGCCGGCTCTGCTGCGCGCTGAGAGAATCCTGCCCGTGTCGAAGAACCGGAACGCTGAGTGCTTCCCCGACCTCAAGGCCTACGTGGTGGATGTCTCCTATTATTCGGGGAAGCTCGAGGCCTACCTCCGCTACAAGGAAATCCCCTACGAGCGAATCGAAGTCGGCGCGCGCCAGCTCACTTCCAAGCTCGGACAGGATACGGGAGAGGCAAGGGTGCCGGCTGTCGAGCTCGGTGACGGCCGCTTCTTCACCGACTCGACACCGATCATCGAGTGGTTCGAAAGGCACGCCGAGGGCCCTGCCATCATTTCTGCCGACCCCTACCAGGCCTTCTTCATGCGCCTCCTGGAAGACTACGCCGACGAGTGGCTGTGGCGGCCGGCAATGCACTACCGCTGGTCCTACCGCGAGGATCGAACGTTGCTGGGTTCGCGTATCGCCAACGAGGTCGCTTTCGACGTTCCCCTACCCCACTTCGTGTTGCGCAACTTCTTTCGCCTGCGCCAGTTCGCGATCTACGTCTGGGGAGACGGAGTTCGCCGCGATACCCGTGCACACGTCGAGAGCATCTACCTGGGCACCCTCGATCGGCTGACCGACCTGCTCATCGACCATCCCTTCTTGTTCGGAGAGCGCCCGTCTCTGGCCGACTTCGGTTTCTTCGCCTCTATGTTTCGCCACTTCGCCACGGACCCCACGCCTGCCCGGATCATGCGCAAGCGGGCGCCGCTCGTCTATGAATGGGTGGCGCGATTGTGGGCGGCGCGGGCAAGCTCGGCAGACGGCCCCTTCGTACCGGCCGGCACCTTACCGAATGCAATCGGGCCGCTTCTTCGAGACATCGGAAGAGACTACCTCCCCTATCTCGCCGTGAACGCCGAGGCCTACAGTATGAATGCCAGACGATTCGACCACCCGGTTGGCGGCGTAGTCTATAGGCACCAGCGAACCGATAGGTACCGGGTCTGGTGCCGGGAGCGCCTTCACGAGCACTTCAAAGCGCTGCCGGATGAAGTCCAAACCCGCGCGGAGGAAACGCTACGCGAGCACGGTTGCCAGGAGTCAGTATGGCGAGACGAACCGATTGCCTCGAACTACGCTCCAAAGGGACGTCCACCACTCGACTGAGACTTTGAACTTGCATGTTTGGCGAGCGAGATGCCTGTCCAACGCGGCCTCGCGGTGGACTCGCACGATTTGAGCGGCTAAGACAGTGCGCGAGCTAATTGATGCCGATCGTCATCGTTCCACCAGCCATGCAGGGGCCCACCTTCGGTAAAGGCAAGGTGGAGGTGTCGGCGACAACCGTGCGCGACGCCATCGCCGCCGTGGAGACGAAGCATCCCGGCTTCGGGCGCCAGGTGTTTGCGGACGGCGGCGGCACACATCGTTTCGTGAGCTTGTTTCGCAACGGTTCGATCCTGCGCGACGCGGAGCTCGACAAGACGGTCGATGAGACAGACGAGATAGAGATACTCGCCGCCCTAGCCGGCGGCTGAACCCAAGGAGCATTGAACATGAGTCAGAGCAATGAGCGAATGATCCGCGTCAACATGACCGACCAGACTGTGCAGGTGGAGGACTTCCCGGCTGAGTGGAAGCTGCTCGGCGGGCGCGGCCTTTCGGCTCGGATTCTCGCCACGGAGTGCGATCCGTCTTGCGACCCGCTCGGCCCCGACAACGTTCTGGTACTCGCGCCCGGCGTTCTCGCCGGCACGGCAGCACCGACCTCCGGCCGCATCTCGGTGGGCGCCAAGAGCCCGCTCACCGGTGGCATCAAGGAGGCCAACTCGGGAGGCAACCCCGGACAACACATCACGAAGCTCGGTTACCGCGCCATCGTGGTCAAGGGTCAGCCGGCGAACGCGGAGAGCCGTTACGGGCTCGAGGTAGACTCCGAGGGGGCCAGGCTCGTCCAGTGCGACGATCTCAAGGGTCTGTGGAACTACGCCACATGCGAGAAGCTCGCCGAGCGCTACTCGGACAAGGCCTCTTTCATGACGGTCGGACCTGCCGGTGAGATGGGGCTGCGGAACTCCTCTGTGGCGTGCACGGATCAGGACAACCGTTACCCCACCCGCCACGCCGCCCGCGGCGGACTCGGTGCGGTGATGGGCTCCAAGGGCCTCAAGTTCGTCAGCCTCGAGCCCGGCAGCGCCGGCGCGCGCAAGGCGGTCAATGCCAAGGAGTTTGCCGAGCTCAACAAGGGGTTTTCGAAGACCTATCTCGACGGCCCGAAGATGTTCCAGGCCGGCACCAGCGCGTTCGTCGGCATGGCCAACATGCTCAACACCT
>PIVZ01000786.1 GCA_003354045.1 bacterium | reverse complement strand
CGAGGAGGCGGCAGTGGCCTGGGCTCCGGCCGCCGCGACCACCGTCACCTGCAACTTCACCGGAACCTTCCACGACGGCACCGCGGAAGGCCTGGTGGAGGCGCTCACGTGCCAGATAACCGGCCGGGTGCGCTGGCGCGAGAACATGGAACGGCTCCGTGAAGCGGCCCCCTCGATAGTAGAGGTAGGTCCGGGCCGTCCGCTGCGCGGCTTCTTCGCCTCCTTGGACGTCGAGATAAACTCGGTAAGCACCCTCGAAGCCGCCGAGGAGCTGTTCCTTACGCACTAGCCTTCTCCGGCTCGCGGGACTATACGCTGAAGCGATGGAACTCGCCTTCACAAAGCTGCACGGCTGCGGGAACGACTACCTGTTCGTCGATTGCACCGAGCAGCCGCTGGAAGACGCCGGCGCGATATCGAAGATCGTATCCGAGCGCCGCACCGGAGTCGGCAGCGACGGCCTCATTTGCGTCTGCCCTTCCGAGATCGCCGACTTTCGCATGGAGATGTACAACGCCGACGGCAGTCGCGGCGAGATGTGTGGCAACGGCATCCGAGGTCTCGGTAAGTACGTGTTCGACCGCAGGCTCGCGACCGGCGACACCATCGCCGTCGAGACCGACGCCGGAGTGAAGGAGCTCTCGCTCGAGCACGACCGCGGGCGGGTATCTCGGGTGACGGTGGCGATGGGCGAGCCGGTGCTGGAAGGGCGAGAGATACCCGTTGACGCCGATGGTCAGGTGCTCGACCGCGTTTTGCACGTGGACGGCCGGGACTGGCAGGTGAGCTGCGTGTCGATGGGCAACCCGCATTGCGTTACCTTCGATGCCGACCCCGACTGTCTCGACCTGGCCGCGGTCGGCCCGGCCTTCGAGAGCCATGCTTTCTTCCCGGCCAGGGTGAATACCGAGTTCGTCCGCCTCGACTCGCCCACGCATCTGACAATGCGCGTGTGGGAGCGGGGCTCGGGAGAGACCATGGCCTGCGGTACCGGTGCCTGCGCAGTGGTGGTTGCTGCGGTGCTCACGGGGCGAAGCGAGCGCAAGGCGACCGTGGCGCTGCACGGCGGCGACCTGGAGATCGAATATCGAGAAGACGGACAGGTCATCATGACTGGACCGGCCGTGGAGGTATTCTCCGGCACCATCACGGTCTGCGCATAAACGATGCGCGTAAACGGGGTCTGACCCGTTTACGCTGAACCCGATCATGACGATTGACGAACAGCCGCGGCCCTGAGCGAACCGCGGCAAAGAGAGCAGAGAGATGTTTCAAGGAACCTACACGGCGCTGATAACCCCCTTCGGCGACGACGGCCACATAGACGAGGCCCGCCTCAGACGGCTGATCGACGAGCAGGCGGAGGCGGGCGTGGACGGCATCGTGCCGTGCGGCAGCACGGGCGAATCGGCCACCATGACGCATGCCGAGCATGAGCAGGCCATCCGCGTGGCGATCGAACAGTCGGCCGGGCGCCTCCAGGTAATCGCCGGCACCGGCTCGAACAGCACCATCGAGGCCTGCCGGCTCACCGCTTTTGCGGCCGAGGCAGGGGCCGACGGCGCTCTGCTGATAAGCCCCTACTACAACAAGCCCACCCAACGCGGCCACATAGAGCACTACCGCGCAGTGGCCGATGCCGCCGGCATCCCCATCATCCTCTACAACATCCCCGGTCGCACCGGCGTCAACATGGCGCCGGAAACGGTGGCCGAGATGGCCGAGACGCCCAACATCGTCGGCGTCAAGGAGGCTTCCGGCTCGATCGACCAGGCCATGCGGGTGATGCAGCTCACCGGCGACGACTTCTGCGTTCTGTCCGGCGACGACCAATAGTTCATGCGCGGCGTCCGCACCAGTGTTCGACACTTGCCAAAGACTTTTGAATAAAGGGACGACCTGTGAGTACACAAGACGGCGAAGGTGCGGCTTTGACGCAGGAGGTCATGATTACTAATATGCGCGGG
>PIVZ01000785.1 GCA_003354045.1 bacterium | reverse complement strand
CGCCGTGGTCGAGGATGCCGCCGTAGTGGGAGTGCCCGACGAGAAGTGGGGGCAGTCGATAACGGCCTTGGTGACCGCCAGTTCAGCCGACCCTCCAACGGAGGAAGATCTACGCGAGCATGTTCGTGGAGCGTTGTCGGGTTACAAGATCCCCAAGCGCGTCTTCTGCGTAGACTCGCTCGGACGCTCGCCCTCGGGCAAAATGGACTACAAGGGCGTGACCGCGAGGGCCATGGACCTTTGCGGGATCTCCTGAGTCGGATTCCGCCGCTTGCCGCGACGGGGGCGTAGTTGCGCTTCATGCGGCCGCCTGTAGCGCGCCATGTGGTGTTGCGGCTTCCGGTTGACTACGAGTTCCCTGATGTCGGCATGCTCCACATTAGCGGCCCGGCAGAGAGGCCGCATGCGCAGCGGCAAGCGGTCGCCTGTGGCTCGTGAATACAGACGCGGCTGCTCGATGCTGGCCGTCGTGGCGGTCCTCGTTTGTCTGTCTGCGGTGCCGGCGGCCATGGCTGAACGCGAAGCGCCCGCGGCGTCCGCAGCGCCGGAATCGCCGGGATCACCGGAGCGGTCGGCGCTCGAGTTCATCTACGAGGTCGAGATTCACGGCGTCGAGGACGAGCTGCTCGAGACCCTGCGAAGTGTCTCGCAGCTGATCACACGCGAGAGCAGGCCGCCGGCAACGTTGCGTGGGCTCCGACGCCGTCTCGACAGCGACAAGTCCTCGTTCGAGAAGGCAGTGCGCGCCCGCGGGTACTACGGCTCGACCATTACGTCGACGCTGAACGGAATCGAATCGCCGATCATCATCCGGATTCACGTGGACCTGGGCCCCGTCTACGAGCTTGCGGCCTTTCACATCAAAGGCGTCCCCGAGGTGGCCGGCGATTTCAGCAGCAAGGAAGCCCTCGAGCGTCTAGGCGTCAAGCTCGGCGCGCCGGCGCTTGCAGACACGGTTGTGACGGCCGAGGACCTGCTGGTGCTGGAGCTAGTCTCCGCTTCCTTCCCGTTTGCACACGTCCACGAGCGTCGTGTGTTGGTGGACCACGAGCCACGCGAGATGCGCGTGTCGCTGGTCGTCGATGCCGGCCAGCAGGCCAGGTTCGGTGACATAACAGTAATTGGCCTCTCGGAGGTGAAGGAGAAGTACGTGCGCCGGCGCGTCTTGCTGCCCAGGGGTGAGCCGTACGACCCGGAGGCAATCGAGCGAAGCCGCCGGGAGTTGCTCGAAGGCGGTGCATTCAGCTCGGTACGCATAACTCACGCCAGCGGACTCGACGAGGAGGGGTTGCTGCCGATCACGATAAGCGTGACGGAGAAGAAACCGCAGACACTGGGGGCCGGGCTCAAGTACTCCTCTAGCGAAGGCCTTGGTGTGCGCGCCTACTGGGAGCACCGCAACGCGCTCGGTGGCGCAGAGAGGTTGAGAGTATCTTCACGGCTCTCCGAGATATTGACTGCCACGACGATCGAGTATCGTGAGCCGGATTTCCTCCAGCCGCGCCAGTATCTGCTCTCCGAGCTGTTTCTCGGAACGGAAGACACGGAGGCGTTCTTCAGTCGCAGCGTAAGGCTCTCGGCGATACTGGAGCGCAGGTTGGGCGAATCCTTGGTGGGAGGAGCCGGCATCAGCTTCGAGCAATCGAATGTCGAGGAGGATGCGAAAGACGATCACTTCACGCTCGTCGGCTTCCCGTTGACGCTGCGTTACGACAGCACCGACGATATCTTCGATCCTTCGCTCGGGCACCGTGCCGCTTTGACGGTTACGCCTTACGCGGACGCCGTGGGTACCGACCTCGGCATGCTGGTCTCGCGTCTGTCCGAGAGTCTCTACTTCAACGTACTGGATGAGAAGAGGTTGATTCTGGCGGCGCGCTGCACGGTTGGGTCGATCATCGGACCGAGCCGTGGCGACGTTCCTGCAAACAAGCGCTTCTACGCCGGCGGCGGCAACTCGGTGCGCGG
>PIVZ01000784.1 GCA_003354045.1 bacterium | reverse complement strand
GTCGAAGTACTCGAGCCAGCACCGACACAGGTGACCGACGACACCTGCACCGAGGCGTCACCATTCCAGTTCCAGTCCAGGTCCCTCGTCCCGGTGCCCTCAATGTCAAAGTCCTCGGCCGACGGATAGTGCTCGGCATAGAAGGTGCAACGAGCGAGGACTCTCGGGCCGCTGAATCCCCTGTCCAATCCGAGTGTGTAGCGCGCAAGGTCGAGACTCAGTTGCCGTGTGGTCTCATCACAGTGCTCTTGCGGATGACACGTGTGGGTATGGAAGGTCGCCTGGGGCGGAAGTCGGGGAGACTCACACTCGGGGGACGCGCCGAAGGTTCCCAGCGAAGAGTCGTGGAACACATAGGTAAACGCGTTTTCGAACCGCCCCTCGTCTTCTAGGTAGAACTCGACCTCGCAGGTCAGAGGCAAGTCAGTCAAGTTCCCCCCTGGCCCCGAGACGATCTGGCTTCCGTCATCGCACGCCGCGAGCGAGACCATGAGGAGGGCCGAGATCAGTGCTCTTCGAGGGAGACGAACGGGCTTCGGACAGTCCAGGAGGAGATGACCGGTCGGACGGCTCATACGTACTGTCTATACCCTCGCTTGCAGGCCCGCAACGGAGAAACCCCACGAAGGCTATGATCTCCGTCATATTCCCGTCCTGGGGCTATTCCACGCCGAAGTGCAGGAGCTCGACGGGCAGTCCGTTGTTACGGACAACGCAATCGCCGTTCTGGCACATGAACGAACACCCGCCGGTGGGGTCCTCGGTGCGGGCCATGGTATTCGGCCAGGTCGCTCGCAAAAGAGGGAACGGCGCAGTGACAACCACCGAGCACCCGGTGGCGTCTCCTTTGAAGGCCCCAGCGCACCCTGTTCCGATCAGATCGATAAGAGGAGCCGATGGTCCAATAGAGGTGAAGCTGAACACGCCGGCCAAATTGAGCGTAGCTTCCGCGGTGCCGGGGCATGGGGCAGCCAAGGCTGGCGTGGAAATGCCCGGGCCGGGAAGCAAGAGCGCTAGCAGTAAGGCGCGGGCAACCCATCGCACAACGGGCCGACTCTTGGTTCGCGACGAGTGGGTGCGACGCGGATCAAAAGGCCGTGCAATGGGTTGGTCACGATATTCTGTTGTGGTCATGTCCATCCTCCTCCGTGCCCGCTCGGGGGCATTCGTACGTACTTGGTTGCAGGTGGATGGGCGTGGAAGGTTGTAGTAGGTCCGCCGGCTCCCCCCGTGGCCGCAAACGCCTACCACGGGCTATCTGGTTGGCGCAAGGCCCCGTCGGTAGAAGGGGCCACACGGCGGCGGGCCGCTCCAAATCCCCCTGGGGGACCGCCCGACCCCTTTCCTATTCCCAAACGGAATAGCAGTTCGCTCGAAATCCTGTAGCGTCCAGGAACTGATGTCCGTCACATTCCCGGCCCCGGACTATTCCACGCCTAAGTGTAGGAGCTCGACGGGGAGTCCGTTGTTGCGGACAAAACAATCGCCATTCTGGCACATGAACGAGCACCCGCCGGTAGGGTCCCCGATGCGGGCTGCCGTATCCATCCAGGTCGCCCTCAAAATGGGGAACGACGGCGCACTTTGCACCCAGCACCCGGTAGCATCTGCTTGCACGGCCCACGTGCACCCTGTTCCGATCAGATCGAGAAGAGGAGCCGATGGCGGCGCACTGGCGACGCTGAACACGCCAGCCGCATTGACCGTAGTGTCCGCGGTGCCGGGGCATGGGGCAGCCAAGGCTGGCGTGGGAATGCTCGGGCCGGGGAGTAAGAGCGCTAGCAGTAAGGCGCGGGCAACGCATCGCACGACGCGGCGATTCTTGGGGCGCGACGAGTGGGCGCGACGTGGATTGGAAGGCCGCGCAGTGGGTTGGTCACGGTATTGTGTTGTCGTCATGTCCATCCTCCTTCCTGCGCGCTCGGGGGCATTCGTACGTACTTGGTTCCAGGTGGATGGGCGTCGAAGTCT
>PIVZ01000198.1 GCA_003354045.1 bacterium | reverse complement strand
CAAAGACGATGGTCGTAGAGAACGAGGGTGACGTTATCGCGGCCGCCGGCATCGTTTGCGCGTTCGATGAGCTCCAGCGCGCGCTCGCTGGCAGTCCCCGGACGGGATACGACGGTGGCCAGCTCGTCGTCGGACAGAGCATCGAAGAGCCCGTCGGAGCACAGCAGAACCGTGTCTCCATCGGCCAGTGGGAACGCGCCGAGCTCGGGCTCTATCCCCTCGGGCAGCCCGATGGCCTGAGTGACGATGTTGCGCCTCGGATGGCTGCGCGCTTCCTCGCGCGTGAGCACGCCGGCCTGCACCAGGCGGCCAACCAGAGAGTGATCGTTGGTGACCCATTTCGGCTCGCCGTCGTGCCATACGTAGCCGCGCGCGTCGCCCGCGTGCGCCATGAAAACTGCATCGGCGGTCACATTGGCCGCGATGAGCGTAGTCGCCATTCCCGTATAGAGAGGCTCGGCCTCGGTTTCGGCCAGAACACGCTGCTGGGCAGCGGCGAGCGCATCGTGCAACTGCTGGCCTTCGCTCCCGGCGAGACTTACCGGCAAGGAGGCCGTCAGGCACCCGGCGGTGGTCTCCACAGCCAGCGCGCTGGCGATCTCGCCGGCCGGCATTCCGCCAAGGCCGTCGGCAACGACCATGAAGGCGCCGTCCTCGGCAATGAAAAAAGCGTCCTGATTCTCGGAACGCACACAGCCCACGTGGGTTGCACCGCACAGGCGGTCCCCCCTTGCCGCTACGGCAGGCCTATACACGCGATCAAGGTCACTGACCTCCCACATGAGCTCAGGCAGGTGGCGGGCAGTCGTGATTCACGACTTTGCCCACCCCGATCTTGAGCGCCGCCAGTGCGTCGCTCGCTGCAATGCCGTTGCGGCCTACAACGTCGCAGCGCTCCGGCGGACAGTCGTTACGTTTACCCACCGCTGTCTGCAAGATGCGCAGCGCATCCGAGGCCGACACCTCACCGTCGTCATCGGCATCGCCGCATACCGGCGGCGCCAAGGTGGTCGTAGTCGTCGAGCTCGTCGTCGTGGTCGTGGTGGTCGTCGTCACGGTCGTAATCGTGGTGCTCGAACTGGTGGTAGGGGTGACAAGCCCGACTGCGTCGAGGCAGTCGATGCGCGGATAGTAGCGCCCGTTCTTGCTGTCGCGCACGCGCACCGGTGAGGCCTCGAGCACCTCTTCTATGCGGCCTGGAGTGAGGGTCGGATCGACATCGAATAGCAAGGCGCTGCATCCCGCCACCATCGGCGTGGAGTGCGAAGTGCCGACCTGAGTCTCGGAACCGCCGCCGCGGCTGGTCGAGGTCATCAGGGCTCCCGGACCGAAGACGTCGGTGGTCGTGCTGCTGTTGCTGAAGCAGGTAACCATGTCGGCAGCAGTGAGGTTGTCGCTGCACGCACCGAAGTGATGAGGCCCTTCAGCACTGTCCCACACGGCTCCCACCGAGATCACGTCCGAGATGCAGGCCGGTGCGACCATCCTGTCGCCGCTGGCATCGTTACCGGATGCCGCCACGACCACGACCCCGTCATCGACGAGGTCCTCGACCACATCGCTCATCGCACTGATTGAAAACGTAGCGCTGTCGCAATCGCCGGCATAAGTGTCGTTGGTACCGATGCTCATGTTGACGACATTCACCTCGGGCGCCGAGTCCCTTACCCACTCGAGCGCTTTGACGACGTCCGAGAGGCAGCAGAACCTGCCCAGGGGATCCAGGACCCGCACGGCGACGATCTCGGCGTCCGGCGCCACGCCGAGCGGCGCCTCGGTACCCTTCGAGGTTACGATACCGGCTACGTGAGTGCCGTGACCGTTGTCGTCACGCGCGGCGCCGCCGCCGCTCTGCTCGAACCAGCCATTTGGACAGCAGCCCGAGAAATCCCCGAAGCAGTAGCATTGCTCGGCGACGAGGTCGTCGGCCAGGTCGGGATGGTCATCATCGTAGCCGCTGTCGATGACCGCCACGGTAACGCCGCGGCCGGTCACACCGAGGTCGTGTAGCTGGTCGGCGCCAATCAGTGGCACAGCCTCGGTGAGCTGGGCGCCACCGGAAAGCTCTAGCTCCACACCCAGGACCTGGGGCATCTCCAGTAGGCGTGAAAGCCCATTTGTGCCTATCCAGCCAGCAATTGCTGGAATAGTCTTAAAGCGATGGGTGAGGTCAAATTCAGCCACCTCGAAAGCGGCTAACGCTCTGTCGGCGAGCGGCCCGACCAACTCCCGCCTCCGTGCCCGGTCAGGCCTGGCACCTCTCGGCAGCCCGGCAAAGGCGTTGAGATCGAGCGCGATGAACACCCGGGCGCGGCTCTCCCGCTCGACCACATCGAGCACCGCCGGCTCGACGATTCCGGAGGCGAGCAGGCGGGTGCGCAGCTGCGGAGCAATGCCGGCGCCGGCCTGGCCCGCAAGCATGCAGACAAGAGCGGCCGCCAGCACCCCGATCGCCGCGCGCGGGACATCGGATCCCGCCATGCCCATCGCACCGTTTCCCACCGTGCCGCGTCTATCTTGAAGGAAGCGTCCCCCGTTCATCTCGTGTGTCAGCCTAGTGGAAAACGCCGCTGGGAAACAGTCAGTCCCTCAGCCGACTCCCCATGCGGGCCATTTTGCATCGCCCACGTCCGGGTTACGGCGCTTCGACAGGCTCGCCGCAAGCACCGCGGCCGCTCAGCCGGGACGGAACACCAGGAAGTACTGGTAGGGAAGAAAATCGTGCTCACGGACGAGATCGTAGCCGGCGCTCCTCATCTCCGCGACCACGGCCTCAGGCGCGAGCTTGTGATCGGGCGCCGGGCCCTCGGGGAGCTTCCCTTCCCGCCAATCGACGATAGCTACGCGTCCGCCTTGGCGGAGCACCTGCTTCATGCTTCGGAAGTAGGTGAGGCGATCGTCGATGTGATGGAAGGTGTCAACGATGAGCACCAGGTCCACGCTCGCGTGCGGTAGGCGCGGGTTGTCGGAGGAGGCAAGAACAGGCACTACGTTGGCCGTCCCCTCGGCCTCGGCGCGCTCACGCAGATAGGCGACGAGATTGGGCTCGGTCTCCACCGCCAACACCGCTCCCGTCTTGCCAACCGCCTTGGACAGGTGGGGCGAGAAGTAGCCGGTCCCGGCGCCGAGATCGGCCACCACCATACCCGCCTCGAGGCCGAGGACGCCGATCACCTCTTCGGGCTTTTGCCACTCGGCGCGGCCGGGCGCATCGAAGACTTCTTTCCAGTGTTCGACGTCGTCGAACCTTCGGTGCGAGGTCGCTTCGAACGGCTCATGGGTCTTGGCAGATTGGTCGGCGGGCGCCGGTACAGCGGACTGCGGCACGCCCAAAAGGAGTAGCGCGCCCAGCACTACAACCTTCATGACGGATCTCCCATGAGCCGCTCCGAGAGTGCGCTGCGTAACGTCGCTTCGGGATCCCATTTGCGGCGAACCGCATTCCACGCCTCAAAACGAGGCTCCATGGCCAGGAAGTCCGCCGCAGTCGAAAGAGCATCTTTGGTCAGATAAACGCGACCTCCCGCTTCGATCACGACCTTGTTCAACGCACTCACCAAGAGTCGAGTCTGCTCCCCTCGCATGGCGATATCGAGCGCAATCGAGATCCCCAGCTTCGGAAAGGAGAGCATGCCCTTTCCTTCAGCTCCGCAATCCTTGATCACCCCGAGGAAAGAAGCGCCGCCGAGCTCAGTGAGCGTATCGAAGAAGCGCCGGCACGACGGCCCGGCATCGGCGTGCGGGAGGACGCATTGGTACTGAGTGAAGCCCCGGGCGCCGTAGATCCGATTCCAGTCGCGTATGGCGTCGAGCGGGTAGAAGAAAGAGTTGGGGTTCAGTATCCCTCGATGCACGCGCCGTCCATGCTTTCGATAATACAACTCGTTGAACGCGCGGATACTCGGGCGACCAAGGACCCAACCGGGAAAATCGATAGGGACAGCAAGGCGATACGGGTCCGCGGGAAACTTCTCTGGGGCTTCGTGTGGCTCGGCCCAGCGACCTTTCGTCACAATGCCGCGGCCCATCTTGCGACCGCGGCTCAAGAAGTCCACCCAGCTTACGGTCATCGGCCACTCGGCGCTCGCTTCGCGCAGACCGTGGATGAGCTGATCGAGATTGTCTACCCGCTCGCTTTCGCCGTAGATCCAGGGGGAGGGAATACGCTCTAACTGCGCCTCGACTTCGAGAATGTGCCCGGTCAGCCCCAT
Organism: bacterium; assembly: GCA_003354045.1. Classification (GTDB taxonomy): domain Bacteria; phylum Desulfobacterota; class Binatia; order UBA1149; family CAITLU01; genus PIVZ01. The sequence continues at coordinate 3,816 of PIVZ01000198.1, read as the reverse complement.
GCCGCCCAAGGTAGCCCGAAAGAGATCGGGTTCGGTGCGCTCGTCCACTTCGAGAATCCGCCCATCGGCGACCCGCATCTTCAGGGCGCGCACGTGCTCTCCGAAACAGCCCGACACATGGTGGTTCTTGCCGTGGACGTCGGAGGCAACCATCCCACCAAGCGTTACATATTGCGTGCCGGGGGTGACCGGGGACGCCCAGCCGCGCCTCCAATAAATCGAGTTCAACTCCGACAGGGAGAATCCCGCCTCCGCGCGTAGCACGCCGCCCTCGTCATCGAACGAGAGCACGCGATTCGCCAGGCGCGTACAGGCGACGACACCGCCCGCCAGCGGCGGCAACGAGGCATCTCCGTATGAGCGCCCCAATCCTCTCGAAAGCACAGCCCCACGGGTCGAACCCACGAGATCTTCCGATACGCGTTCTTCGCCTCGAATTCGAGGATAGCGCCCCCACCCCATCAGTTCCCGCATAGTCATGCCTTCGGAGTCGTCTGCTTCCCGCCTGAGCCCAGGTGCCGGACTATAGGGCATTCCTACGCCGGAGACACCAGGACACTCCTACTTCAGGTCGGCGTCTTCCACGAGTGGGATTCCCCCGTTTACGTAGGGCGCGGCTCGGACTAGTATGTGCGGCGACAATTCACGGGGCGCCAGCAATAGCCGGCCGGTAGCAGGCTTGTAACCGGGGCGGCGTGCCTGGGTAGATCACGAAGAAGGCGGAGGGTTCACAATGCGACAGTACATGTTTGGGCGCAGTTTTGTGCTCACGGTGGCGCTCATGGTTTGTTTGCTCGGCATTGCGGGTTGCCCGGGCTGCTAGGCAGCCTCACGGAGAGCGGGAATGAAGAAGTCTAAAAGCATCCTCACCGTGGCGGTGACCGCCGCGATCTGTTTGTTATTCTCTGCCGGCGAAACCCACGCCGCCAACGGCGACTGCGGAGTCATCGTCACCGGCGGTGTGGAACCGCTGGCCAGCGACTGTGAGGGCATACTACGCCATGCCGTGTCCGATACAGCTTGCGCGCCCTGGGATCCCTGCGTATGCGACACGAACGGGAGCGGTGCGATCTTCGCGAGCGACGCTCTGCTTTGCCTGAAAGTGGCGGTGGGCATCCCGGCTTTTAGCCTGGCTTGCGACTGCGGTGTGGTCCCTACTAGTTCAACATCTTCCACCTCCATGCCGAGCGTCACGGTTACCACCACAACTACTACGCTGCCCGTTCAGCCTCCGCTCGTCGCCGGTGATTTTCCCGCCGTGAGTCCCTGCTCGGGCCGCGACACTTTGCCCGAGAACCCGGACTTTCTTGCTGTGATGCTGGGCGCGAAGGCGGCGGACCACGTGGTCCAGTTTACCCAGTACGATACACAGGGCTTGCCGGAGATTTGCGGCCTGGGCACGGCCGACAACGCGCTCGCGCCAGGCGCCGTGGCCTGGGATCCCTCGCGCATCAACGAAATCGTCATATGCCACATGTTCGAGACCAATGTGGAGGATTTCTTCCTCACTGTACCGCTTGGGCACGGGCCCGAGCTGTGCCAGACGGGGAACGATACCGCGACACTGGCCATGCCGCGTGCGGGCACCTACCGCAAGGACGTCTGCATAGAACACGGCGGGAACGCCTACGACGCACGCACGCGCTTGACCGTGGAGGGAGCCTCGGCCGACCAGACGTTCTCTTCACTGGGGATAGCGCGAGGCGATCTGAAAACCTGTAGTGGAACCACCGAGATTGTGACGGTACCCGCTGCCAGGGCTTTCGTAGCCGAGAGCCCCCGACAGTTTGATGTCGCGATACGCACGGGGTCGTGCTCAGGCGGCACCCATCATCTCGACCTAACAGCGGAGATCATTTGCGTGAAGAAGCGCACGGCGGCTTGCCCGGAGCCGCATCTCCCCTGCTTCTGGGGCCGTTAACAGTAAGGTCGAGGCCTCGGCCCGCGCTCAAACAAGCGCACAGACGGTTGGCATGTCAGTCATCGTCAGGAGGCCTGGGCGTGCCTTGACCGTCGGAGCAATCGCGTTCACCGTAATGGCGCAGGTAGCGATATCTCCATTGACCCCGCCTTTTATGGTGGAGTCGATATCAGGGGTGCCGCTGATGAATATCCTGTCCCTCGGGTCAGGCTCGGCAATGGCTGCCCTGAAGACCAGCGTGACCACTTCCTCACCGTTCATCCAACCCCGCCCAGTCTGGCAGACACCGCGCGCGTCTCCCTCTTTGATGGTCATCGCGTCGGTTGATGTCGTTTGGTCGGCAATGATCGGCTCTATGATGTCCTCCGTCTTGTCAAGGGTCCATCCGAGGGAGGATGCGATCATGTGTATCGATTCGGTCAGCCCGACGTGCCTTAGAGTTCCTTCTTCCTTCTTCCTAGCGAACCCCTCTGTCGTAAGCCCTGCGCCTATTTTTTTCTGAAAAGGGATGCGTCTGTATTGCGCATCCTGTATCCGCTCTACAAGAACGCTCTTCACTTCCCTGCATACACCCGACAAGGCGACGGGAAGCGCATCCATCAAGAACCCCGGATTAATGCCCGTCCCGAGGACAGTGACACCGTTGGCGCGCGCGGCTTCATCTATCTCTTTCGAGATCTCGGGCCCAGTGATCCACGGGTAAGAGAGCTCCTCACAGGTCGAGATGACGTTCTTCTTCTGCTCTACGATCTCGAGCACCTGCGGTTTGATGCTCTCGAGGCTCGAAGTCGTCGTGAGTACTACTGCCTCTGCGTCCGACTCGCCGAGCAGCTTGCCGGCATCATCCGTTACGATTGCACCGACCGGGTCAAGGCCGGCCAGTTCTCCGACATCCTTGCCTACCTTATCAGGGTCTATGTCTATCCCGCCGACTATTTCGAGGTACGCTCTGCCCGCTATGTACTGCGTAACCTTGTTGCCGATCGGGCCAAGCCCGAACTGAAGGACCTTGATCTCTTCTCCCATTACTGTTCCTTCTTTCTGTCTCTCACGTCGATCGTTCCATAAAACATTATCAAGCACTTAGAGCAACTGCCGAACCAAGGCGCGGGAGACCCCGAAGCGCACCGCGCCGGCAAGCAGGCCGACGGAATGACGGCCGAGCACGACGCCGATCCGATTTTCCCGCGGACGTCTTGGACCATCGAGAGGTCGTTGTGTAAGATGCGAGGATACGCGTCCGATCGATGCCTCTCACGCGAGACGACGGCGTTTGAACAAGAAACCACTTCAGGAGAAAAGCCGGGATGGACGAATTACGTGACTACAAGCGAGAGTGCCTGCTCGATGAACATCAAACCCTGTCTTCTTTCGTAGAGAAGGAGATCGTCTCCACCGCCGCGGTGCGCAGCTGCTGTGTCGCAGCGTGGCTGATAGGCCTCGGACTGCTGCTCGCCGCCGACGCTGCACCGATTGTTCCTCCTCTCGCTTTGCTGGTCGCCGTCGCCGGCTTCTGGCTAATCGACTTCTTCTACTCTTATGTCGGGGTGATCTACAAGATGCGGCGCCTGCGCGTACGTGAGTGGCTCCACCTACTTCCTGATGCCGCCGAGGAGGAGATACGGCAGTGGGTCACGCCCGCCAACCCGTTCGACGGGCTCGGCCGCAGCGGTAAGCTGACGGCGCTACGCGACACGCTGGTCAGCCCCGTCATCTTCTCGGTGTACGCGACTCTCGCACTGGCCACTGTCGTGATCTTTTCTCTCGCCTGACCCGGGCTAACCCTGGCACAAGGAGACAAACTCGAGATGTATCCGGCGGTACACGCTAAAGAGACACCCGACAAGACGGCCTACATGATGGCCGAGAGCGGTGAGACGGTCACCTACAAGCAG
>PIVZ01000197.1 GCA_003354045.1 bacterium | reverse complement strand
GTAATGACCGCCCCCCTTGGGTGACGCCCCCCGTACCGCCTCGGCAGCAACGAAGCGACGGCGCTGACACCCGCACTGCGCTTGGGTCTGGCCGACGACTCCAGACCTTCCGGCTACTCCCCTACCTGCATGGTCAGATTTGGTGCTCAAGACTGGCACACGGGCGCTGTTCGATGCCTAGAACGCGACGTATGAGCTACGCGGCTTCGTCCTTCGTGGTCGGATGTACCGTGGCCACGAGTGCGTCGAGGTCGCGCAGGGCTTCCACGAGGCGCTCGGCCTCCTCCACGGTAGGCAACCCGCGGCCGGTGTCGTCGCCTGGAGGCTGGAGCGTCCGCAAGGCTTCGTTGACGACGTAGATCAGCGCAGTAAGGTCGGGGGAAGCGCTGGCCATGACCACTCCAGTCTCGCCGTTGCTACCCGTTCTTGGAAGCGGTGGTATGTCGCCGCTGTCGGTTTCTATTCCACCTCGGAATAGGTCCAGAGAGCGCGGCTAGAGAGGCATTTGGTACAACTGTGGTACAACGGCCAATGTCGCAGAAACGTGGCTTCTTGTAAGTTGTTGTTGCTGGGCGGGAATAGTGGTGCCCAGGGACGGAATCGAACCATCGACACGAGGATTTTCAGTCCTCTGCTCTACCGACTGAGCTACCTGGGCACTCTGGGTCAGACGACTTACGGCGGGGCATGACCCCGCCGGCACCTGTTCGTGTACATCCGGCCGCCAGGCCGGTCAAGTTGCCCCCTACCTCGCCAACTCCCCGCACTTCCCCTCGACGAAGTCCAGGACCTCCGCTTCGAGCTTCACACCGTCGAGCGCGTTGGCTTCCTGTATGCCGGTGGGCGAGGTGACGTTTACCTCGGTCAGATAGCCGCCGATCATGTCGAGGCCGGCGAAGTAGATGCCGAGCTCGTCGAGCGCCGGCGCCAGGCGCGCGCACACCTCGCGCTCGCGCTCGCCGATGTCGTAGCGCACGGAGGTTCCGCCGACGTGGAGATTGCCGCGTAGGTCGTCCTCGCGCGGAACACGGCGGATGGCGCCGATCGGCTTGCCGTCGAGGTAGTGTATGCGCTGGTCGCCCTGGCGTGACTCGGGAATGTAGCGTTGCGCCATCACCTGGCGGCGGCCTTCCTCGGTAATCGTTTCGAGTATCGAGTGGGTGTTCAGGTCGCCCTCGGCGATGCGGAATATGCCGAGCCCGCCGCAGCCGTCGAGCGGTTTTACCACGATGTCGCCGCCTACTTTGTCGCGAAACTCCAGGATGGCCGTGGGAATAGCCGAGACCATGGTCTCGGGAATGAGCTCGGGGAAGCGCATGATGAAGAGCTTCTCGGTGGCCTCGCGCAGCCCGGCCGCGCGGTTGAAGACGAACGTGCTGCGCTCGTCGATGAGGCTCAGCAGATGTGTGGCGAAGAAGAAATTGATGGCGAAGGGCGGGTCCTTGCGCATGAACACGCAGTCGAACTCATCGGCGGCGTGCCAGTCGTAGTCACCGACGTCGCCGTGCCGCCCCTGCTCCAAGGTCACGCGCAGCGTGGCCGAGCGCGCGACAACTACACCTTCGCGCAGGGCAAGGTCGGCAATCCCACAGTAGTAATTCTCGTGGCCGCGGTCTTGGGCCTCGCGGATGAGAACGAAGGAGGTGTCTTTCGTGATGTCGATCCCTTCGATGGGATCCATCACGTGCAAGAACTTCACTGGTTTGACTGTTTCTCCAACGGCCGGCGGGCAAGGTCGCCCCATAGGTGTTGACATACGGCGGCGGCAACGATGGCGGCAGTCTCGGTGCGAAGGGTGCGCGGTCCGAGACCCACTGGGATGAATCCGTAGCCGCGCGCCATCTCGAGCTCCTCTGACGTGAGCCCGCCCTCGGGTCCGAGCACGGCGATCACCTTGTAGGTATTCGGGTAGCGTTGCCTGAGCGTCTCGGGAGGATCCGGCACCGCGGCGCGCGTGAAGACCAGTCCGAGGGCATCGTCAGGCTTTGAGGCCAGGAACTCCTCCAGGGGGCGGATTCTCTCGATTACCGGCATCGCTGTGCGGCCGCTCTGCTCGGCGGCGGCAACCGCGATCCGCCGCCAGCGCTCCACGCGTGAGATCGCCGATTCGGCGCTGATGCTGCGAATGCTTCGCTCCGACATCACCACGCACACGCGGTCGGCGCCCAGCTCGATGGCCTTCTCGACCACCAGGTCGATCTTCTTCCCCTTGGCAAGACACGGCGCAATGGTCAGGTCGAGAGCCGACTCGGTGCTCGCTTCCGTGTCGTGAAGGATGCGCACCACCGCGTTCGCGCCCTGGTACATCTCGAGCACGCCGACGGCCTCGCGCCCGCAGCCGTCGAAGACGAGGAGCTCATCGCCGGGCTTGAAGCGCAGCACGTTCTTCAGATGGTGACAGCCCGGACCGTTCAGAAGTGCGCGGTCGGCGGTAAGCTTGTCCGGCTCGACGAAGATCCGCGTCTTGGGAAGCGAACTCGTTGCTATCGCGTTCAACACTTTAGAAGCTCGAAACCTCAGCGTGCCGACAGTCGCTCTTCGCGTCTGAGGGCGAGCGTTACCCAATCTCCCCGTGGCAACCTACGACTTACCACCCAACCACTGCGCAGAAAAGTCTCCCCTATCAAAGATGAGTGATTCTCTGCGATGCCGGAGAGCACGAGATGACCGCCCGGCTTGACGCACGATGTTAGACGGTCGCGTAACTCGACGAGGGTTTCGGCGATGATGTTCGCCATCACTACGTCATACCGCTGTGCGCCATAGTCTTGCGACGACGGGGACGCGCTGACTCTTTCGACGTGAATGCTCTCCTGCACGTCGTTTCGTATTGCATTGTCGCACGTTGCGCTCACCGCTTGCTCGTCCACGTCGCAAGCAAAGGCGTATGCAGCACCGAGCTTTACGGCTGCGATTGAAAGTATTCCCGAGCCGCATCCGATGTCTGCAACTTGATCGCCCATCTTTAGGACTGCATCAAGGACCTCTAGACAACCCGCCGTCGTTTCGTGATGGCCGGTGCCGAAGGCAAGGGCGGGGTTGATGATGACGGTAAGTCGGCCCGGTTCTTGCGAGGGGGCCTCCCAGGGTGGCAGGATCTCTAGCCGGCTTCCGATTCTCAGTCGTGGGAAAAACTTTCTCCAGTTTTCGGTCCAGATTTTTTCGTCTTTCGTGCACAGTTCGTAGCCACTGATGAGGCCGGCCGGGAGGAAGTCGAGCATTCGCTCGACAAGTTCGCGCGCGGCGCTCTCGACTTCAACTCTTGCGTAAACAACGACGTGCGCGCGTCCGTCGTCTGTCTCGCGTAGCTCGCAGCCGCCGAAACCACCTCTGGCAAGCAGCGCGCCCACCGTCTCGGCATCCGCGCTCTCCGTTTCGAGTGCGATCTCGAACCACACGCTACATTCTTCTTCGCTCATCGCTCCCGCAGTGTGCCACGTACAAGCGCCGTCTCCACGCCCCTTCGACAATCGGCGGCGTGCTGCTAGTTTGTCGGTCATGGACGGGTATCCACTGGCCATCGGCCACCGCGGTGCGGCCGGCTACATGCCGGAGAATACCAAGGTCTCTTTCATGAAGGCCCTCGATCTTGGCGCCGAGGCCGTCGAGTTCGACGTTCAGTTGACCGCCGACGAAATCGCCGTTGTCTTTCACGACGACGAGCTCGACCGCACCACCGACGGCACAGGCGAGGTGGCCGAGACTACCTTCGATTACATCAAGCATCTCGATGCCGGCTCTTGGTTCGGCTCCGTGATCAAAGGTGTGGAGGTGCCCACCCTCGAAGAAGTTCTCGATCTGCTCGGCGGCCGGACCTTGATCAACCTCGAACTGAAGGCCGACGACCGCGTGGATATCTTGGTCAAGCACGTGCTCACGGCCGTCGCCCGTTTCGATTTATTTTCCAGCATCGTTTTCTCTTCCTTTCGCTTTGCTGCCATCGAGCGCCTGTGCGAACTGGCCCCCGACTCGCGCGTCGGTTTGCTGTGCTCGCCTGGGCGCGAGGAGAAAGCCTGGGCGCGCGCCGATCAAGTGGCGGCCGAGAACCTCCACCCGCACACCTCCGCGGTCGATGCGGAGTTCATGGAGCGGGCCAGGCAACGCGGTCTCAAGGTGTGGGCGTGGACGGCCAACGAGCCGGAAGAGATCGAGCGCCTGTGCGAGCTCGGCGTTGACGGCATCATCAGCGACTTCCCCGACCGCGTAGTCGCCGCCCGTCGTGCCATGCATCCCGGCGTCGGCTAGGCGGAGAAACCAGCGTCCGCAACGAAGCTGAGCACCGATTCCCCTCGCGCAATCGCATCGGATTCGCTACGCGTACTCGCCGGCCGTTCGCGTGGTGACGGGCTGTGCACCGGGCTCTCCTGCCCTCAGTTCGCCGCGGCGCGGGCGTCTTCGGACGGGCCGACCACGACCTCGGAACGGATCGAAGGCGTCAGATACTTGCGCGCGACCCTTTGCACGTCGGCAATCGTCACGGAGTTCATCTGCTCGGCGAAGAGCCGGTTCTCGAGGTAGCCGAGGCCGTAGAGTTCGTCGAAGACCATCGACTCGGTGATCGCGCCGTTCGTTTGCATTCCGATCTCGTGAGAGCCGATCAGGTAGCGCTGGGCGCGCTCGAGCTCTTGCGCCTCGATCTCCGCATTGCGCACCTTCTCGAACTCCACCAGTAGTCCCTCTATGGCACGCTCTTCGTTGTCGGGGTCGGTGGCGATGTAGCCGCCGACGAGTCCCGGCGCCAGCCCTTCCGAGGAGAACGCGGTCACACTGTATGCCAGTGCCTGCTGATCTCTCAGTTCGTAGAAGAGGCGTCCGCCTTGGCGTGCCAGAACCGTCTCGAGCATCGCCAATGCGTGACGGTCGTCGTCCTTTACGTCCACGCCGGGGTAGCCGAGTACGATGTGCGACTGGTAGCGCTCGGTCTCGAGACGAGCCTGGCGGACCGTGTCCGGTGCCGAGGCCGATGGCGGCATCTCGAACCGTGTAGCATCGTCTTTCAAGCCGCCGAGCGCCGCGGTGAGCTTTGCAACGACGGCGTCCGCGTCCACGTCTCCCACCACGCCTACCACCAGGTTGGAGGGGTCGAGCGCGTTCTCGTAGAAAGCGCGCAGGTCGGCCGTCGTGATCGCCTCTACGCTTTCAGTCTCGCCAAGCGTGGTCATGCCGTAGGGATGGTCGGGGTAGACGGTCTTGTAGATGAGATTGAATGCGCGGTGCGAGGCCTCGTCTTCGCGGTTCTTTATCGCCAGCAGCAGCTCACGTCGTGCTTTCTCGGTGTCCTCCTCGTTGAAGGCGGGCTCGAGTAGCACTTCGAGGGCGAGATCCATTCCCTCGTCGAAGTTCTCGGAGAGAAAGCCCGCCGCGACGCCGAGCGAGTTGCGGCCGGAGAACCCGCCCACATCGCCGGCCAGCGATTCGATGGCGGCCGCGAGCTCTTCGTGCGAGCGGTTGCGCGTGCCGCGCGTGAGCACGTCTGCCACGAAGTTGGAGATGCCGTTGTTCTCGGCGTTCTCGGCCAACAGCCCGGCGAGCACGGCCGCGCGCATCGAGAAAACCGGCACCTCGTGATGCTCCTGCACGATGATACGCACGCCGTTGTCGAGGCGGACGAGCTTCGGCTCGCCGCTCTCGCCTTGGGCTACCGCTTTCTTCGCCGTCGCCGGGACTCCGGCAGGCGGCTTGAAGGAGACGCTCTCGGTAAGCGGCGCCCCGGCCGTCTCGTCGAGAACGGAGGCCGCCTTCAGTGCGGCCTCCTCGTCGATCTCACTTGTGAAGGTCGAAGGCAGCACGCTGAGTACGGTCAGGTTGTCGCGCGTCAGGTACTGGCGCGCTGCGCGCTGCACGTCGCGGGCGCTGACCGCCCGCAGTGCACGGGTATAGGTCTCGTCGTAGTTCGGGTCGTCGTGCACGACGACGAAGGAGCCGAGCTCGCGCGCCTGCCCCTGCACGGTCTGGCGCCGGTAAACGAACGAGCTCTCCAGATTGGCGCGGGCGCGCTCGAGCTCTTCCTCGCTAGCGGCCTCGTCGCGTACGCGCGCGGCCTCCTCGAGCATCGCCGCTAGCACCTCGGCTTCGTCCTCGGCCTCGAAGGAGGTGGTGAAGACGAACAGGCCGGGATCGGGGGGCGTGTAGGCAAAGGCCGACGAGCTCGTGGCTATCTGACTCTCGGCGATCAGACGCCGGTACAGGCGCGAGCTCTCGCCGCTGCCGAGCACGTGGGCGAGTACGTCGAGGACGACGGCATCGGGATGGTTGGCATCCGGGATGTGGAAGCCGAGCGCGATGTGCGCCTCCTTTATCTCCATGCTCTCCGTCGCTCTGCGCAGCCCCTCTTGCGGTGACTCGATGGCGCGCGCGGGCCGCTCGGCCGGGCGTGCGGCAAAGTCGCCGAACAGCCGCTCGACGTCTTTCTTGACTTCCGCGGCGTCCACGTCGCCGACGATAACCACCGTCATGTTGCCGGGCCTGTAGTAGCGGCCGTAGAAATCCAAGATCATCTCGCGGGTGAGCCCGGTAATCGATTCTTCGGTGCCGATCACCGGACGCCGGTAGGTGTGTTCGTCGAAGGCCGCGGCGAACAGGCCCTTGAACAGGCGGCCGCCCGGCGAGTCCTGAGAGCGCTTCCACTCTTCCATGACCACGCCGAGCTCCTTGTCGAGCTCGCCGGCATCGAAAGAGGAGTGCCGTACCGCATCGGCCAGTATGTCGAGTCCTTCTCCGGCATGCCGTGAGGCCACCACGATGTGGTAGACGGTGCTGTCCCAGGAGGTCCACGCGTTGATGCGCCCGCCCGAAGATTCGATCTCCGCGGCGATCTCACCCACGCCGCGCCTTTCGGTGCCTTTGAACAGCATGTGCTCATGGACGTGGGCCACGCCCGCCTCGATGTCGGCCTCATCGGCCGCGCCGGCCCGCACCCAGATCTGCTCGGCGACGACCGGAGCGAAGTGGTCCTCGCGGATGACGACAGTGAGCCCGTTATCCAGGGAATAGATAGTCGTGTCTTCGCTGGCGGTGTCGAGCTTCATCAGGCTGCATCCGCCGGGCAGGCAAGCCGCGAGCACGGCCAGCAGGCCTGCCACGCAGGTCGTGGTAAACGAGTCGGTGCGTCTTTGCATGGGGTCTCCACAGATATTGGGTTCACGAGACAGGTCGCACCCGGCCTGCCCGCGGCCTGGATCGCCATGGGGGCTCGCCGATGCTTGCCGTCGTGCGAGCTACCTACTCCACGGTCCCGACCGAGTGTCAAGTCAGGCTCACATGAGCCAATTGACAGGCGATGTCGATGCTCTTAATGATGGCGATGTCTGTTCGGTCTGCGGTTGCCGGCACGCTCCATGATCCTGCTTCGTGCCGCTCCGCCGTTGCTTTGAGGAACCGCACGCGGCCTTGCAAGTCGTTGACATAATTCTGGCGCTCTTACTCACGTACTTCACGTTACGTGGATACTTCAAGGGCTTGCTGCGAACGCTCGCGTACCTGGCTTCGCCGGTGATCGGTTTCGTTGCCGCCGTGCGCTGGGCTCCCACTGCCGCCGCTCTTGCGGCGGGCTTCTTCGAAGTTCCCGACAAGCTCCACCGCACGGTCGAGGTCCCCGCCCTGGCCGCGGCCCAAGCGGCCTCGGCCGAGCCTCACACGGTCCTCTCGTTGCTCGCCTTTCCGGTCGTCTTCTTGCTGGCGGTAATCGCCGTGCGGTTGCTCGCGCACCTGGTCTCGGTGGCGCTTGGGCTGTCCGACTCCATGACCAGCCGGCTGCTCGGAGCCGTGGTCGGGGGCGCCATGGCGGCGCTGCTGTTCGGCACGTCGATATTATTGCTTAACGGTATGGTTCCGGAGCATACTCCCGAGGCCGACGGACCGCGGGCCGCGATGGCGGCCAGGGTCTATGGCGTTGTAGGCGCACTCAACCGAAGCGTCGAGGATTCGATTCTGGGCCCGCGCCTGGCGGCATTTGCCGGCTTTTTCGTCTCCGCGGCCATCGAGTTCAGAGACAGGGGCCAGGTGGAGGAGGCGCGCTTGGGCGAGCGCGACGCAGTCCGTGATTCCT
>PIVZ01000196.1 GCA_003354045.1 bacterium | reverse complement strand
TCAACAGTCATTTTTCTGAATACCGATGCTTCCTGAGGCAAGTAGCCGATGCCGGCACGCGCCCTCTCGTACATGGGAAGCTCGGAGACCTGCTTGCCGTCGAGCGCTATCGTGCCTCCGTCGGGGCGCTCGAAGCCGACGATCATGTGGAAGGTGGTGGTCTTACCGGCCCCGTTCGGGCCGAGCAGGCCGACCACCTCGCCCTGGCCGATCTCGAGCGAGAGACGATCGACGACGCAGCGGCCGTCGTAGGACTTCACGAGTCCCCTGGCCTCGAGCAGCGAGTCGCTCACTCGGGCAAGTCCTCCGCCTCGGGGGTCTCGGCCAGGTCCTCTGTCTCGGGGGTCTCGACCAGGTCCTCTGTCTCGGGGGTCTCGGGTAGGTCCTCCGCCTCGGGGGTCTCGATCAGGTCCTCCGTCTCGAGGGTCTCGGGCAAGGTGTCGGGCATGATGACAACCCGCACGCGCGAGTCCTTCTGCCCGTCTTCGCCTTCCCCCGCGGCCCCCTCGCCGGTGCCTTCTTCGTTTGCGCCTCCGTGAACCGTGGCGCGGCCCTCGTTCAAGTAGACCACCACACGATCACCCGTGAGCAGGTTGGGTCCGGAGCCGAGCCGCGCGTTCGTGGATAGCTCGATGGTGGCCTGGTGGGGATCGTAGACCGCCAGCTCGCCGAAGGCCGTCTCTTCGCCTCTCTCCACGCGCACGTTCCCGCGCGCAATGATCTTTTGCAGCGCCCTGCGCGGGCCCGGCGTGAAAGTGATGGTGAGCTGGTCGGTTTCGATCGAGGCCCCGGCGTGGTCCACGCGGACGTGGCCGCGATAATCGAGACGGCCGCTGTCGTAATCAAAGACCATGTTGTCGGCGCGCACCTCGATGGTGTCGGGGACGTCTACCAGGCGCAGGTTGCGGGCCACGGACGCCACCGAGGCGAACACATCCTCGGCTCCGGGGGTGGCCTCGGTGTCAGCCTCGAGGGTGCCGGCGCAGACCGCCACGACCACCAGTGCGGTCGCCACGGCAAACAGCGCGCCATAGGCCCTCTTTCGGCTAGTGCTCACGAGTCCCCCTCATCAATCACCGGTGGCGTGCCGCACCTTCATCTTCACGTTGGCCCCCATTGCCAGCGTGCGTTCTACCATGTCCACCGTCAGGTCTGTACCGGAGAGCATCATCCCTGGCGAGCTTATCTTGGCGCGGCCGCGCACGCGGATGCGCTCCTTGCGGCGGTTGTAGACGAGATTCTTGGCCGCCAGGTGAAAGCCCGAGAGGTCGAGCGAGATGGCCCCTTTGAGGGATACCGATTCCACCTCGGTGCCGTCCAGGTACAGGCGGCCCTCCTTGCCGGCGATCGCCGCCACCTGCTTTCCTTTCTCGAAGAAGGCGATCTTGGGGGCCACGATGACTATGGCTCGGTCGTTCTTGAAGTAGCTGGCCTCGTCGGCGGAGATCTCGAGCACCTTGAGTCCGTCGCGGGTGACCACACGGTGGAAGTCGCGGATTCTCTGTAGCAACTCGGGCAGTGCTTCGATGTCGAGGCGTGAGAGGTCGAGGACGGTCTCCAGGGTGCTGCGGTTCTTCAGGCTCAGGAAGACGCCGCCGACGGCGACGGTGAAGACGACGATGAGCGCGACTCGCAGGTAGTAGCGCTTCATGGGCCGGACTAAGCGATACCGGCCTTGAGCAGGTCGTGTAGGTGGACGATGCCGGTCGGCTTACCCGTATCCGGATCGACGGTGAACAGTGAGGTGATGGAATGGCGTTCCATGATGGCCAGCCCCTCGGCGGCCAGAGCGGAGCGGTCGATGGTCTTCGGGTCGGCTGTCATGACGTCGGCCGCGCTGAGGTCGGGGAAGTCGCTATGGCCGAGCACGCCGCGCCGTACGTCGCCGTCGGTGACCACTCCGACGAGCTTGCCTTCATCGTTGACGACTCCGACCACGCCGAGCCCGCCCGTGCTCATGTGCTCGAGGGCCTCTCGCACCACGCACGACTCACCGACCGTGGGCACCGAGGCATCGACACGCATGATGTCCTCCACGCGTACCAGCCGTTGACCGAGCGCGCCGCCCGGGTGCAGGAGCGCGAAGTTGCGCTCGTCGAAGCCGTTGGCCTCGAGCACCGCCACCGCAAGTGCGTCTCCCATCGCCAGCGTGGCGGTGGTGCTGGCCGTCGGCGCCAGCCCCATCGGGCAGGCCTCGGCCGTAACCGAGACGTCGAGCACGGCGTCCGCGGCCTCGGCCAGTGGAGAGTCGGTAACGCCGGTAATCGCGATCAGCGGCAGCGCCAGGCGCTTTATCGAAGGCAGCAACGTCAATACTTCTTCAGTGGAGCCGCTGTTGGACACCGCGATACAGACGTCGCCGCGCGCAAACATCCCGAGATCCCCATGGGCTGCCTCGGCCGCGTGCAAGAAGAACGACGCCGTGCCGGTCGATGAGAGCGTGGCCGCTATCTTGCGACAGATCTGCCCCGATTTGCCCATGCCGGTGACAACCGCGCGGCCCTTGCAGGCCATGACCAGCTCGACCGCCCTATCGAAGTCTTCGCCGAGGCGCCCGGCAAGATCGCGGAGCGCGTCCATCTCGGTCTCGATCACGCGCCGTCCGGTGGCCCGCGCGCTACCCGCGCCGGGATCTTGCTTGGTCGAGTCCGTCACTGGCTCCCTCTGTGCGCGGCGTGGATGGCCTTCAGTGAAGAAAGCAGCTCCGCTAGCTGATCGAGCGGCAGCGAGTTGGGACCGTCGCTCAGCGCGAGGAGTGGATCGACGTGGACCTCGGCAAAGATCCCGTCTACGCCGACCGCCACTGCCGCGCGCGCCAGCGGCGCGATGAACCGGCGCTCGCCCGCCGACACGATGCCGCCGGCGCCGGGAAGCTGCACGGAGTGTGTGGCATCGAAGACGATCGGCGCACCTAGCTCACGCATGATCTCGAGCGAGCGGAAGTCGTTTACGAGGTTGCCGTAGCCGAAGGTGGTGCCGCGCTCCGTGAGCATGATCAGGTGGCCGCCGGCCAGCCTTGCCTTGGCCAGCACGTGCTTCATGTCCCAGGGAGCAAGGAACTGCCCTTTCTTGATGTTTACCGCCTTGCCGCTGGCGGCGGCAGCCGACACCAGGTCGGTCTGCCGGCAAAGCAGGGCCGGAATCTGCAAGACATCGACGACCGAGGCCACGGCCTCGACCTGCGAGGTCTCGTGTACGTCGGTGAGCACCGGCAGCCCGGTCTCGCTGCGCACCTCGGCCAGGATATCGAGGCCCTCCTCGAGGCCCGGCCCACGGAAGGACTCGTGCGAGGTGCGGTTGGCCTTGTCGTAGGAGGCCTTGAAGACCGTCGGCATTTCCGCCTCGGCGGTAATAGCCGCAATGCGGCGGGCGTGATCGAGGGCCGAGCTGCGCGATTCGATCACGCACGGGCCGGTAATGAGGAACAGTTCTCCGGCCTCGACCGTGATCCCGGCCGTGTCGTCTCCTATCTCGATCCTGCCCGTGCTCAAGCCCTCACCCCTTGGCGCCGTCCTTGCCTTTGACGACGCGCAATCCGGAAAGCGTCGGGGTCTTCGAGCGCGCGCGCCGTCGCTGCAAGCCCGCCTTGACGAAGCCCTTGAAGAGCGGGTGTGGGTCGAGCGGCTTCGACTTGAACTCCGGGTGAAACTGCGAGGCCACGAACCACGGGTGCGACGGGATCTCGATCATCTCCACCAGCTCGCCGCTGGGGGAGACGCCGCTGAGCACCATGCCGTGCTTCTCGATGGTGTCGCGGTAGGCGGTGTTGAACTCGTAACGGTGCCGGTGACGCTCATGGATCTTGCGCTTGCCGTAGATCTTGTGCGCCAGCGTACCCTCGCCGATCACGCACGGATAGGCGCCGAGCCGCATCGTTCCGCCTTTGTCCGAGAGCCCCTGCTGCTCGAGCATCAGGTCGATTACCGGGTGCTCGGTGTCTGGGTCTACCTCCGTCGAGTTGGCATTGGCGAGACCGCAGACGTTGCGGGCGAACTCCGCGACCGCCATCTGCATGCCGTAGCAGATGCCGAGAAACGGCACGCCGTTCTCGCGGGCGTACTGAACGGTGGCTATCTTGCCCTCGGTTCCGCGCGGCCCGAATCCCATGGGCACCAGTATACCGTCGGCCGTCTTCACCTCGCCCGGCAGTCCGGAGTTCTCGATCTCCTCCGAATCGACGTGGATGATCTCGACGGCGCACTCGTTGCCGATGCCACCGTGGGCCAGCGCCTCGTTGAGCGACTTGTAAGAGTCCACCAGGTCCACGTACTTGCCGACCATCGCGACGCGCACCTTCTCCTTGGGGTGCTTCATCGTGCTGGCCACCTTTTCCCAGTCCACCAGGCGCGGGGCCCCCGTCCAGATGTGCAGCTTCTCCGTCACGCGGCTGTGAAGACCTTCCTCCTGCAGGGCCAGGGGCAGCTCGTAGATATTGTCCACGTCGCGCGCCTCGATGACCGACTTTGCCTCGACGTTGCAGAACAGGGCGACCTTCTTCTTGACGTCCTCGCCGAGCGGGCGGTCGCAGCGCAGCAGCAGGATGCCGGGCTGGATACCGAGCCCCGTGAGCTCCTTTACGCTGTGCTGGGTGGGCTTGGTTTTTATCTCCCCGGCCGCACCAATGTAGGGTACCAGTGTGAGGTGGATGAAGAGGACGTTCTCGTCGCCCTCTTCGAAGTGCACCTGTCGGATGGCCTCGAGGAAGGGCAGACTTTCGATGTCGCCGACGGTGCCGCCGACCTCGCCGATGAGCAGGTCGTAGCCGTCGGCGGCGGCCTTGATGCGCCGCTTTATCTCGTTGGTGATGTGCGGGATCACCTGCACGGTGGCCCCCAGGTAGTCGCCGCGCCGCTCCTTGGAGATGACCTCGAAGTAGACCGAGCCGGTGGTGATGTTGTTGAGCCGGTTCATCGGCGTGGAGATGAAGCGCTCGTAGTGGCCGAGGTCGAGGTCGGCCTCGTAGCCGTCGTCGGTCACGTACACCTCGCCGTGCTGGAAGGGGCTCATGGTGCCGGGATCGACGTTTATGTAGGGGTCCATCTTGACCATCGACACGCGCAGCCCGGAGCTTTCCAGCAACGCGCCGATGGAAGCGGAAGCCAACCCCTTGCCTAGCGCCGAGACCACACCGCCGGTGACGAAGATGTACTTGGTGGGCCTCTCCTCACTCACTTTCTTTCTCCTGCTCATTTTTCCCCAGGCTCCATCTTTGCCAATGCCGAGCGCACCGCCTCGAGGTCTTCCGCCGTATCGACCTCCATGGGCGCCGCACCTGCCGAGCTTACCACGCCGATTAGAATGCCGTTTTCCAACGCTCGCAACTGCTCGAGCTTCTCGGTGCGCTCGAGCTCGCCCACCGGTAGATCGGCGAACCTCAGCAGAGTCTTGCGCCGGTAGGCGTAGATGCCGATGTGGTGAAGCGCGCCCGAGTGCGACCCCACCCGGTCGCGATCATGGGGAATCGCGGAGCGCGAGAAATAGAGCGCGCGGCCGGCCGCGTTGCAGACGACTTTTACGGCCGAAGGATTCTCGAGCTCTTCCCTGCTCGCGATCGCTACCGCCGCGGTGGTCATTTCCAGGTCCGGCTCGTCGCGTAGTCGCTCGATCAGAACGTCTACCAGGGTCGGGTCGAGCAGCGGCAGGTCGCCCTGTACGTTGACGACGATTCCGTGGGGCAGCCCGCGCGCCACCTCGGCCACGCGGTCGCTGCCGCTGGTGTGTGCCTCGGAGGTCATGCGCACGTCGGCAACGCCGGCCAGGGCATCACGAATCATCGTCGAGTCGGTGGCCACGATCACGGACTCAGGCAGCAGCGCCTTGCAGGCCTGCCGGTAGACCCGCTCTATCATCGGACGGCCGTCGATATCGGCAAGCGCCTTTGCGGGGAGACGTGTAGATTCGTACCGGGCAGGAATGACTACGACGGCGTCGTCGTTGCGCTCAGGCATAAAAAAACCGTGGCGGGTCTGGGGAGCCAGGACCGTCACGGGACTCCGTATACAGATGCGCTGGCTGCGAAGTCAAAAGGCTGTGCAATGACGGGGCCGGAGAGTCGGCCTCGCCGGGCGGTTTGCGCGCGCAAGTGACCGCCGGCCACATTTTCGCCATTTGCTCGTTCTGCCTGGGATTGGCCCGTCCCAATTAGGGGTGGAACGCACTGGACAAACACGCTAGAACTACAAGATGCGTAATCTCTCCCCAGGGAGGGAGAGTCATGCCGCACGGTAGCCCAGGGACTTGGCGCGCTTCGGTTACGGCCGGGGGGCCGGTCCTTGACAGGTGCCGACCGGCACGGGTAGATAGCTTAAGCTAGGTCTCCGACTTTCAAAGGAGTTAGCACCCGGCTCCCTGATAGGAGCTTTCTGGGCGAAAGCCAGCGGTGTTGAGCCGACAACGAGCGAAGGAGTTAAGGTTGATGGAGTACAACGATCTCTTGAAACGCGTACTGGTGTCTGTGCTCTCGATGGGGCTGGTGGTTGCCACCGTCCCGCCGGTAGGCGCACTGCAAACCGTTCAGGGAACGGTGCAGGTGGCCGGGCCGGCTTGGGTCGCTTCCGATGCGGCCGACTGGTCCACACTGTCCTCGACCCGTCCGTTGGTTTCGGGCGATCGGTTGAAGACGGGCGAGAATGGCTACCTGCTGGCCGATCTCGGTGGACAGGGAGTGATCGGGCTTTACGGCAACGCCGAAGTCACTACCGACAGCGATGGCGAGGCTCCGATAATCGGCGTCGAGCAAGGCAAGGTGGCCTTCCGCATGGTCGGTGAGTCGCCGATGCGCATTGCCGCTGCCGGTGCCGACATAGCTGCCGACGGCGGGGCCTATGGCTACGTGGTGGTGGGTGAAGCCGGTAAGACCACGGTGACGGCCGAGCACGGCAGCCTGCTACTGACGATGGGCGAGGCCGAGCAGAGGCTGCACGCGGGCCAGCGCGCGGTTCTCGATACCGAGGCCGGCAAGCCGGTCCTCCTGGCCGGCGCCTACGGCGAGCCCGAGGAGACCGAGGAGCTTCCAGTGGCTCCGCCACCTCCGCCGCCACCGCCACCGCCTCCGCCTCCTCCTGCGGCCCCCGAGCCTGTGGCTCCGCCTGCGGCAAAAGCTGCACCGCCGCCTGCGCCAGCAGGGCTCGGAGCTCCCGAGATCCTCGGCTGGACGGCTCTTGCCGTGGTGACCGGACTCGTCATCTACGAGATCGCCGATGACGACGACGACGGCAGCCCCTGATAGCGGCCGGGAGTCGAGCAGGTAGCGGCCGTTAATCGGCCGCGCGAGACGAATCGGCTGCGGGCCGGGGCGGGCACACCGCCCACGAAGTAGCCGAGGGAGAGCAAATTGAGCTTCACTTACCGCGCCGGTTGGCCCCTCGGGGGCCACCGGCGCTTTTTACTGATAGCGGCAGCGCTGGCCTCTGTCTCCGTCGCGGGATGCGTGGCGCAGCCCAACTACGCCGGCGTGGAGGCCGCGGTCGTCATGGCCGAGGTTGACGCATTCAACCAGGACATGGCGCTGATGGCCGCCCAGGCAGCGGCCGTCTCCGGCGACTACAACATCGGCCCCGAGGATCTCCTCGAGGTGACGCTCTACGACATCGAAGACCACGACGGAGAGCCGCGTCTGATCTCCGTGCGCGTGTCCAACACAGGTTTCATAACCCTGCCCCTGGTCGGCAAGGTGAACGTGATGGGGCTCACTCCGCTGGCCTGCGAAGAGAGCCTGCGCGACCACTACCTGCGTTTCATTCACGAACCGCAGATAACGGTGTTCGTCAAAGAGTACCGGAGCTACAGGGTCTCGGTGGTCGGCCATGTCGAGAACCCCGGCGTGCTCGAGCTGCGCGGCCGCAAGACCTTGCTCGAGGCCCTGGGCCTGGCCGGCGGCCTCGACGAAGAGGCCGGACGGTCGGTGCGCGTTACCCGCCAGACGGTCGAGTCCGTGCAGTCGGTCCTCGTCGATCTAGACACACTGACGGCCGAGGGCGACATCAGGCTCAATCTCGCCCTCCTGCCCGGCGACGTCATAAGCGTGCCGCGCGCCGGAATCTTCTACGTGGAAGGTTTCGTGA
>PIVZ01000783.1 GCA_003354045.1 bacterium | reverse complement strand
GCGGCAGGTCGTAGCGTTCCTCATCGACGTGCTCCTCGATCCGTTTGATCAACTCGGCTTCGGCGCTCGCGTATCTCGGAACACGCGACCACTCGGCCGCACCCAATCATGCCGCGACCAGCGGGTAGACCGGACGGCCGGGGCATCGCCCTTCATCACCGCCGCAGCGGCCCGTGCGGCTCCGGCTTGCGCTCCACCTCACCTCCCGGAGGCGCGGTGGCGCGTGCGGCATCCGCGGCCGTATGCCCCCATGTCTCACCGGTTCGCATGGAAGTGAAGCACTTGGGGTGAAAGACGAGGGAGTCCAGAACCGCGGCCATGTCGGCCGTCTCGCCGTCGGGGGCCTCTACGTCAGGAGTGGCCCAGTCGAAGGAGAGTGCCCAGGGGTCGAGCCATAAAGTGGCCAGGCGGTGCTTTTGGTCGGCGGGCGTCGAGGTACCTACGCCGGCGCGCCGGCCTTCGCGGCCTTCCCAGAGCCAATGGGCCCACACGCCGTTTCGGTCGGCGTTGACCAGCGGTGCGGGCGAGCGGTGCAAGGTGAAGCGCGGCTTTATGTAGTCGAGCTCGTAGCCGATGAAGGCGCGCAGGGTATCCTCTGGCGTCATGCCGGAGACTGCGAACTCGGTCGATCGGTTGTCGGCCAGGTAGACCTTCAGAACGCGCTCGTTGTCTCGCCACAAGACGTAGTCGGCGGTGGCGGCCTGTAGCACCCACTGATGTCCCGGAAGTTCCAGGCTGAAGCACGGCCTGCTCACCCAGTTGTGCGAGTAGCGCGCGCCCGACTCGGTTATCTGCGTGAAGTAGGCCGGGCCCGGGGCATCGGAGTCCTGAACCACCGCCTTGCCTGGCGGTGCGGGGGCCTGATTGGCCGAGCAGCCGCCAAGGACGAGCATGGCGACCGGGATGGAGAAAGCCATTAAGCGCTGGATCAATGGAATATCCTCGAAGTTCTCCAATGAAGTTGTCGAATACGGGCCGAATCGCGGCCCTGCAGCCCTTTGCTGCCTCGGCCCGGCTCGGCGCCAACTACCGTTTGACGTCGTGGCTGCGAGATCCTTCGGGCCCGCGCCTCTGCTCGGATATTGTACTGGCGGAGAGGGAGGGATTCGAACCCTCGGTGGGAGTAAACCCACACTCGCTTAGCAGGCGAGCACCTTCAGCCACTCGGTCACCTCTCCGACACGCAGAGCGCGTAACTTTACCTGACCCCGGCGCGGTCACAACCGGGCGCGGGCTGGCCACGGCGGCGGATTTCCGGCCCCCGGGCGGCCGGCAGGCTCGGTCGGAGAACCGATGTCCGCCGCCGACTCCCCAGGCCCCGGGCCGCCGGTGTGCGCGACCGGCAAACCGCTCCCCGGCTATAACGCTTTCAGCTGATTCCGTTGAGAACTACCTCGGCCCCGTCCGCGGTACGGGCAAAGAGCTTGAGACGGCTCCGGCGGTCAAGGCCCACCTTGAGCTGGCGGCGCGGCCGCTCGGCCGCCTTCCCGCTCGCGGCCCCGATTATGAGGTTCCAGGCATCCCGGTAACAGGCGTACTGGCCGCGGTAGGGGCGCGGGTTGTCGTCGCGCACGGAGGAGCAGAACGTGAGCCCGGTAATGGCCTCCCATGGGATCACGAACACCGTAACCTCGAGCGTGTCTTTGCCCAGCGGGTGGTTCGAGCCGAGCATGCACACGAAGAAGTCGCAGTAGCGCTCGGCGATCTTCCCGTGCCGGTGGAAGTTGAACGTCCAGCGCTTGTAGGCGTAGCGCGAGACCTCGCCATTCTTCTTCGTATAGTGCTGCTCGCGATACGAAGTCGGAAAAGCGTAACGGACGGCCACCCGAACCTGCTCCTCTACGAGGAAGTCGTAGCCGTCTTTCTGATCGACGGCACGGACAGAGCGAAGACCTAGCGACTGGAGCGCGCGCGCAGTAATCGCCGCTGCCTTCGAATGCGTCAGGCTGGGGGCCCGTGATGAAGATTTCGCTGGGCTGGCCA
>PIVZ01000195.1 GCA_003354045.1 bacterium | reverse complement strand
CCTGCAGCTCACGGAGGATCGCGTCGCCAGTGGCCGCTTCGATTCCGGCTACTTCTTCGACCGCGGCTCTGGGGAGCCTCCAGCCGGGGTTCTCCTGACCCGGTGCATGAAACCGGACGCCCTCGGCCAGAATCCTCGCTTTGACGAAAATGTCCTGCTGCGTGACGATCTTCGATCCTGTTTCCTGCATGGCTGTGCGGCCCTCCTCGTGTAAGGTCTTTCAGCCTACAGGTATACGAAACGGTATCGTTTCGCAAATGGTTTTGTGACAGGCCGCGCCCGTTGGTTGGACTACCGCTCTTCAGGATCGAGAGATGTCTGCTTCCCCGGCCTCGATCCTCTTGGCCAGATCGACGAATTGCTCGATCGCGGCCGCGTTCATCATCGAATCGACGTTGACCGCGCGTTCGAGATCCCAGCCCATGAGCAGTTTCTTGACGGGGACCTCGAGCTTCTTCCCGTTCAAGGTTCGTGGCACCTCGCCGATCTG
Organism: bacterium; assembly: GCA_003354045.1. GTDB lineage: Bacteria > Desulfobacterota > Binatia > UBA1149 > CAITLU01 > PIVZ01. Next base: position 7,579 of record PIVZ01000195.1, on the reverse strand, counting down.
CAAGATGGCATCGGGCAGATGCCGCGGCGACATCGCCACGCGAATGCGCTCTTTGATCAGGTCCTTCAGTTCGTCGTTGAACTCGATCCCTTCGCTCGGAACCACGAACAGGGGCATCCAGTAGCTGCCATCGGCCATGTCGGCTCCCACGATCAGACTCTCGGCAATCTCCGGCATCGCCTCTACGACGTTGTAGAAGTCGCTCGATCCCATGCGCACGCCCATGCGCTTCAACGTGGAGTCCGAACGGCCGAGGATGACACCACTGCCTCGTTCCGTGATTCGAACCCAGTCTCCGTGACGCCAGACCCCCGGATACATGTCGAAGTAACTCTCATGGTAGCGCGATCCGTCAACGTCGTTCCACAGGTATAGCGGCATCGAGGGCATGGGCTCGGTGACCACCAACTCGCCCACCTCTCCGATCAGGCTATTGCCTGAATCGTCGAAAGCCTCGGCCTTCACCCCGAGGCACCGGCATTGTAACTCGCCGGCGTGGACGGGAAGCGTGGGCAGGCCACCGAGGAAAGCGCTGGCGATGTCCGTGCCGCCGCTGGCCGAGGTGAGCCACACGTCTTGCTTGACGGCGTCGTAGACCCACTTGAATCCCTCGGGAGACAGCGGGGCGCCGGTCGAGCCGATGCCGCGCACGCGGCTCAGGTCGCTACTCTTTCCGGGCTCCAGCCCCGCTTGCATGGAAGCGGTAAGAAGCGGTGCACCAGAACCGAGAAAATCAGCCTTCGATTCTGCCGCGAACTCATAGAGCGTGCTCGGATCGGGATAGACCGGGCTGCCGTCGAAGAGCACCGCCGCCGCGCCGCACACGAGCGCGCCCTGGACGAGATTCCACATGATCCAGCCGGTCGTCGAAAACCAGAAGAACCGGTCTCCCGGATGTATGTCCATGTGGAGGGAAAGCGCCTTGCGCAGCTCTATTAGGGTGCCGCCCTGGCTGTGGACCAAGGGTTTGGGGAGACCGGTCGTGCCCGAAGAGTAGACGACCCACAGCGGATGGTCGAAGGGCAGCTGCTCGCAGACGAGCTCGGATTGCCTTTCGAGCAGGTTGCCCCACATGACCGCGCTGGGCAAGGAAAACGCGTCCACCCCTTGGTCCATGTAGGGAATGAGCACGGAGTGCTCCAATGTGGGCAGAGCCTGGCGGATCTGCTCGACCGCGTCGAGGCGCGAGAAGTCGCGGCCGTTGTAGCGGTAGCCATCCACAGCAAAGAGCACCTTGGGCGCGATCTGCTTGAAGCGATCGACCACGCTGCCGGTGCCGAAGTCCGGCGAGCAGCACGACCAGATCGCGCCGATGCTTGCCGTGGCCAGAAAAGCAATGATCGTCTCGGGGATGTTTGGGACGAAGGCGACCACACGGTCTCCACGCACGACGCCCATGTCCCTTAGCGAGGCGGCTACTGCGGCTACGCGGCGCTCCAATTCTCCCCAGCTAACCTCCGTCAGTGGATAGAGCTCCGACTTGAAGACCAGGGCCGGCTCGTCGGGCGCAAGACCACGGAAGATGTTATCGGTGTAGTTGAGCTCGGCGTTCGTGAACCACTTGGCTCCCGGCATCTTCCGTTCCGCAAGCACCTCGTCGTACGGACGGGACGCCTTCACTTCGAAGAAATCCCAGATCGTCGCCCAGAAGTCCTCTAGCTCGGTGACCGACCAGTGCCAGAGAGCGTCGTAGTTCGCGAAGCGGAGTCCCCGGTTCTCCTCGAGCCAGCGCAGGTACTTGGTGATCATGGCCCGATCCACCATCTCGCTCGACGGTTCCCAAAGAAGATCGCCCTCTTCGACGCTTGCCTCATTCATGTCTGTGCTCCGTGAATCCTGAAGTTCGCAGGCGTTCGTGGCCGTTGTCGCGATTCGTGGTCAGAGAGTCCCGGCGCTCAGCAGTTCGCGCGCTATGATCATGCGCCGAATCTCGGAGGTTCCGGCGCCGATCTCCATCAATTTGATGTCGCGCCACAATCGCTGCACCGGGTATTCGAGGCAGTAACCGTATCCTCCGTGAATCTGAACCGCGTCGTTGGTTACGCGGGTGGCCATCTCGGCGGCGAACAAGACAGCGGAGGCGGCATCGCGTGTGAGCGCCGTACCCTTGCCGCCGCGCGTAGCCTTCTGCGCCTCGACTGCGACTCGATAGGTGAGCGAGCGGGCGGCCTCGAGTTGCGAATACATGTCGGCGAGCTTGGCCTGGATCATCTGGAACTCGCCGATCGGTTTCCCGAACTGCTTCCGTTCCAGCGAGTACTTCAGTGCATACTCGAGCGCTTGGTGGGCAACACCGAGGCACTCGAACGCAACGAGCGTCCGCTCGACATCCAATCCACGAGTGACCACGGCGATGCCCCCGTTGAGTTCACCCACAAGGTTCTCTGTGGGCACCACGCAGTCGTCGAATATCACTTCGCTGGTCGGGGAGCCTCTCATCCCCACTTTCTTGAGCTTCGGCGCGACAGAGAAGCCGGCAGAGTCCGTCTCGACTATGAAGGCGGATATACCCCTTGCGCCCGCCTCCAGATCGGTCTTTGCGTAGACCAGCATCACGTCGCTTACCGGAGCGTTGGTGATGAACATCTTGCTGCCGTTCAGTACATATACGTCGCCCTTCTTGTCGGCGCGGGTCTTCATGCCGCGAAGTGCGTCCGAGCCGGCGCCGGGCTCGGTCAGAGCCAGTGCGCCGATCTTCTCACCGCTGACGAGACCGGGGAGGTACTTCCGTTTCTGTTCGTCGTTCCCGTTCTTCGCGATGTTACCGATGCACAGATTCGCGTGCGCAATGAGCGACATGGTCAGCGCTGGAGAGATGCGCGACAGTTGCTCGGCAACCAGCCCTTCTGTGAGAAGATCGAGGCCGGAGCCACCGTATTTTTCATCGACGGTTATCCCGAGAAACCCCATCTCACCGGCCTTCTTGAACAGGTCGGGAGGCATCCAGTCCTCCTCGTCACATTTCTCGGCGATGGGTCCCCATTCGTTCAACGCCCACTTGTAGGCGGAATCGCGCAGGGCTTCTTGTTCGGCGGTCAGATCGAAGTTCATCGTGTGCTTTCTCTACCAGGCTTCGTTCGAGCCAAGTTCCTCTGACCTCCCGGTCATGCAGTCGGGATCGGCCGCTTCAGCCATCCCTCGTAGAATGCCTCCAGGTCAGGTTGAAAGTTGTGGACAATGGGATAGCCAGGCGGCACTGCCTCCGCGTCCAGCAAAGTCCCATCGATCGGGTCGTAGTATTCCCTGAGCTCCATCCATTCCGGGTCGGCGTGGGTAAGGCTGGCGTAAACCTCTCGGTACTTCTCATCGCTGTCTCGTACGAAAACGACGGCCGCGAGCTTCCAGTTCTCACGGTAGTCGCCGAACTCGAAGCCGCTCGTGCTCTTGGTGACGATGCTGCCGTCGGCCTTGCGCACTATGTAGAGGTGCGGGCCCACGGGCAACAGGATGCGATCTGTCCATGGGACCCGCTCCTGCAGGACCTCGACGTATTTGTCGAAGCGGTCCGGATCTTTGAAACCGCTCATCAGCCCTTTCAAGTCGCTCCACGGGAGCTTCCCGTCGACGAGCTCCGCGATGGTCGCTTTGTCTTGCTTGCTCATGGTGACCTGTTCTCCTCGTGGCCGTGGGCGGACTACTCGCTGACTTCTGGAAACTCCCACCCCTCGGCAAGCTCCCAAAAGCTCTTGAACGACGCCGTCCAGGCATCCCCCAGCTCCAGACTCTCGCGGTACATCTTCCGTATCGGCGTGATGAAATCCATGGTCGTTACTCTGGACTTTTGCTGTTCGATCCATTCGGAGACGGGTACGGCGCGCGCCAAGCGCTCCTTGCGGATCTCCGCTCGCCGGGCCTCGGTCGCCTCGGCGTCGGCTACCCACTTCCCATCGTCATTGCGCTCCGCCACCACGCCGTAAGCCGAATACGCGAATCGTGGAAGCAGGAGGTCGTCGTCGAGGTCTTTGACGACGTCATCCACTCTGCGGTCCAAGACGTCGCCGAGGCCGTGCCCCCCCGAGAGTACGCTGTGGTAGAGATCGTACTCTTCGAGCCCGATCGGCTTACTCATGGAGTTGCGGTCCCGCATTTCGTCGCCGACGACTAGCTTCGTCATTTCACTGTTCTCTGGATCCCGATCGCTTACAGGGTAGGGGGTCTTTGCGGCGATACGCTCTGCCATGTCGGTATTGCGTATGTTGTGCCGGTGCAGGCTCGGTGCGGGGTAGCCACCGAAGAGTCCGCCGCCGAAGAAGACATTGGAGTTGCCGATGCTGTACAGTTCCTGCTCTTCCGTTCCGTACAGCAAGCGCACCGCTTCGAAGCCGGAGCCGCCGCGTTGCTTGCCCATTCCCGCGCTGCTCGGTCGCATACGGCGACCGAGGTAGAGCATGGGCTCGAGAAGCTCCCAGGCTTCGACGTCACCCATGTCGCCCTCCGGATTCCAGATTGCCGCGCAGCAATTGGCGCCGTCCTGGACGTAGCCCGCCGACACTCCCGCACAGCTCATCTCGAAATTGGTCCAGGCGGCATTCTGGCCGTGATGGTTTATTCCGCTTCCCTGAGTGGCGTTACCCGTCCACGGGTAACCGGCGACGACCTCTTCCAAGAATCCACGCGCGGTAAACCCCGTGCTCAAAGCACGAAAGAGGCCGGTCAGTGCGCAAAGGAAGGAGATCCAGCTGACGTTGTTCGAGCACAACGGGTTGCGAGGATCGGCCCAGCTGCCTACGGGCAGCTTGGTGTTGGTGGCGAGGTAGGCGCCGTCGTTGACCTTGTCGTTCGGCAGCAAGGTCTGAGTGAGGCCTACCCAGAGTCCGGCCTGAACGGCGGTGGGTGTGGCGTTGAAGCAGTGGTAACCCCACTTGCTGGCGCCGTCGAGATCGAGCTCGAGAGTGCCGTCCTTCTCTATCGTTACCTCGAGTGGGCCGTGAATGGCCGTGTCGATGGCTGCGTGTTCAGGCATCCTCCCCTTGTCTGCACCATGCGTGACGTTCATGAAGCCGGCAAACGAGTACTTGCCGGGCACGAGCATGGTCTTGACGGTTTTGAGAAACGAGCGCCGGGTATCCTCGATGACCTCGCGGATGAAGCGCTTGTAGGTATCGACACCGATTTCCTGGACCAGCCGCAACACCGAGTCGCGTATGATCTGACAACCGGAGATGCGGCACTTCTCGTCAAGGATCCAGTAGAACGGCATCCGCGTTGCCGTTTGTGCCCGGTACTCGTAGTCGCGGTTGAGGCGATCCTTTTCGCCCACCTTTTCGCAAGACAGTATCCAACCGTCTTCGAAGCGGCTGGTGATGCCGATGGGATGAGCGGTGGGTTGGGGAGCGCCCACGTCGAGCTCGTGAGTGACACCGGCGGCCCATGCGATCAGTTCGCCCTGGTAGATCACGGGCACGAATTCCTGGACGTCGGCATTGTGAACGTCTCCGAGCTGCGGGTCGTTGTTCACGAAAATATCGCCGTGCGAGATCCCGGGGTTGGTTTCGTACTCGGAGCGCACCATGTGCTTGATCGCGTCCGACATGGTGTGGATATGGGCCATGATACCCGTGGAGACGCAGACCGAATCGCCCTCGGGAGAGTAGAGCCCGAAGCACAGCTCGCCGAGCTCGCGTACGATGGGCGATCCCGAGATGTTCATGGCCGTCTCGCGGGCGCCGACGATGCCTCCCCGAAGCCGCGACCAGATCTTTTCATAGTAGATGGGGTCGGACTGTCTGATGCTGAGCTCTTCCACTCCCTGGTAATGGCCGGTTTCTCGAAATAGCTGCTCGCTGTACGCCAGCATCTCCGCCAAGCTCCGGCCGTTCCAGCCGAGACTTTGTTCCGATGTGAGACTGTCTGCCTGCATTGGTCTTACGCTCATGGGTGCTCCCGATGTCCTTGGGTTCGGCCGCGGCCGATCTTGGAGACTGGCTGCGCGACGACCCGCATCCGTCACTTCGTTCCGTTGGTGCTCAGGTGGAAGATGCGGTGTTTATCAAGACGCGCCGAACGGCCGGGCGGCAACAGCATGGTCGATGAAGGGGACTCGACCACCGCCGGCCCTGTGACCACATTGCCGGCTCGAAGCTTCTCGAGATCGCAGATCGTGGCCCTGTGCCATTTGTTGCCCCAGTATATGTCGCGCGCTTCTTTGAACGACTCTTCGATGTCGTTGGCATCGACGCAGGGCTCCTCGGGGAGAGCCGGCTTTTCCACTTCAGTAGTGCCCGACATCACCACGCTGGCAATCATGTAGCCGAACTGCGGCGTGCGCGCCGCTAGCCCGTACATGCGGCCGTAGTGCTCTTCGAACGCGTCGGTGAGCTTGTCCAGTGCGTTGGCACTACCCAGGCGTCGAACGGGCGAGCGCACTTCCATCGAGTTGAGCTGGCCGTAGTAGAGCATGCGCACCGCGGGCCGGAAGCTGATCTTGTCGCGCGTCACATCGCTCTTGGCGAAGTCGGCCGCGACCTGGTCGGCGAGCTCGCTCCAGGCGGCATCGATCGCCTGCGTTACCTGCTCGCGGGTGGCTGCGTCCTGGTCAGGCAGCAGGGGTAGATCCATTTGCTTGTCCGACCGATATTCGAATTCTCCGCAGGCACAGCCGAAAGCCGAAAACCCGGGAGCCCATGCCGGCACCAGAACGTCTTCGAAATCGAGCGTATCGGTATAGCCGGCCACATGGAGTGGACCGCCGCCACCGTAGGATAGGCAGGTGAAGTTCTCCGGTCCGTATCCTTTCCCCAGGATGCGGCTCAACATCTCGTTTCGCAGACTATCCTCGAAGAGCTCGATCACGCCCGCGGCAGCATCATAGACGCCGATACCCAGCGGATCGGCTACCTGTTCCTTTACTGCCGCTATCGCACGCTCGCGGTCGAGCTGTATGTCGCCGCCCAGGAAGAAGTCCGGGTTCAGGTAGCCCAGTACGACGCTGCAGTCGGTGACGGTCACCGTCTCTATCCCGCCGTCGGGCCAGCACACTCCGATTCTTGCCCCCGCACTGTCCGGGCCGATTTCGATTCGGTTGGAAACGGGATTTACGCGGACGAAGGAACCGGTGCCGGCGCCGACCGAGTCCATCAGGACCATGGGCATGTTGAGTCGGAAGCGCGCGATGTCCGGATCCTGCTTGATAGTGAACTCGCCGTCGGTCACCAGCGCCAGGTCGAACGAAGTGCCGCCGATGTCGGAGCACGCGAGATGCCCGGTTCCGATACGTTCACCGAGGTACTTGGCTCCGACCACGCCGCCGATGGGGCCGCTGATCATGGTGCGGGCCAGCTCGCGAGCTTCCATCGATATCGAGCCGCCGTGGCTGGCCATGACGCGAAGGTCGAAATGACCGCCCGCCGATGCGACTTTTTCCTGCACGCTCTTGAGGGTGTGGCGCGAAGGCTCGGCGGCGTAGGCTTCCATCAAGGTGGAATTGAGGCGCGGGAAGTCCCCGCGCATTGGGTAGAGCTCGCTGGACAGGTAGACCGGCAGGCGTGTCCGGTTGCGAGCATCCATCACCTCGAAGCAGATTTCTCCCACGCGTCGCTCGTGTATGGGGTTTTTGTACGAGAACAGCAGGTTCACCACT
>PIVZ01000194.1 GCA_003354045.1 bacterium | reverse complement strand
CGGCCACGGCTGCCACGGCCATGAGTGCGGCGAAACGGCTTCTGCTCCAGTGATGGTCGGTCGGCATCTGTCGCTGCCCCGGCCGGCGCTCGGCGCCGGCTGCTGAGGCGTGATCTTTTACCCACCTGAGGCCGCGGCGCAAGGCCGAACTGCACGGGCATTGCTCGTCCCTCCCGGTCGGGCACCCGAGGAACGGGGGGCGCAAGGATTCCTGCACCTCGGCGTTTCTGCTAAGCACGACCTGGAGGAGCCGTGGGCGGGCGCGATGATCCCGCCGCGAAGACCGGAATATGCGCTACGAAGGCCTCGTATACAGACCCCCGAGCGAAGCGCGCTCGTTGATCATTCAGGCCACCCTGTCGTGTCCGCACAACAAATGCGCCTTCTGCTCCATGTACAAGGGACGCAAGTTCCGCGTGCGGCCGATGGAGGAGATCATCGAGGATCTCGACAGCGCGCTCGAGGTCTACGGCACCGGCGCGGTGCGCACGATCTTCCTGGCAGATGGCAATAGCGCGGTGCTGCCGACCGAGAAGCTCGTCACCATCGGCGAGGAGGCAAGAAAGCGCTTCCCTGATCTCGAGCGGATAACCGTGTACGGCTCGGCAAAGTTTCTCGTCAAGAAGAGTCAGGATGAGTGGCGGCAGGTGGCCGAGGCCGGTGTGACGCGCATACACTCGGGGCTCGAATCGGGTGACGCCGCGACGTTGGAGGCGATCAACAAGGGTGTGACGCCTGAAGAAGCCGTCGAAGCCTACCGGCACGTCAAGGAGGCCGGGATCGAGCTGTCAGTCTATCTGATGGTAGGAGTGGCCGGCATCGAGCGCTGGCGCGAGCATGCGCTCGGCAGCGCAGCGGTCCTCAATCAAGCACCGCCCGATTTTATCCGGCTGCGTACCTTCGTCCCGCAGCCGCGCACCGCGTGGCACGACCGCTGGGCCGAGGGCAAGCTCACGCTGCTCTCCGCCTACGAGGCCCTCGAGGAAACCCGCCTCTTGATCGCCAGCCTTCACGGTCCCACCCAGCTTCTCTCGGACCACGTATCCAACTTCGTGGACGTCAACGGCCGGCTACCCGACGACAAGACGGCCATGCTCGCCCGCATAGACCAAGCCGCCGGCCTGCCGCTAAAGGCATTCCGCCCGCCAACCGAAAAACTCATCGGCGTCGGACTCTAGCGACCCGGCCCCGCACGCTCGGGCAAGGACAGACGAACTCGCCAGCCTCATTCAGGGCTACACGTTTTCGCGGTGGTGTTTGTCAGGACAGCAGGAAGTTCTCGACGATGGCTCGGACCGCGGCGGGGCCCGGAGAGTCGGCGGGCAGATCTGTAATCGGCTTGCCCACCATGTCGTTGGCCGCAAGCGCCTCGTCCTGAGGTACGAGTCCGAAGACCGAGAGGCCGAGCTTGTCGGCCGAAGTTCGCAGCAGGTCCTCGTTGCCGGTGACGCGGTTGAAGACCAGCCCGAGCTTGCCGCACTCGATCACCTTTTCCTCTTCGACCATGTTCTTGATCACGGCCGCGGTCTCCAGACCGCGCGCGGAGGCATCGCTGATGATCAACAGGGTGTCGAGGCGGCGGACGATCTGCCGGTTGATCTGCTCGAGGCCGGCCTCGCCATCGATGAGGATGGTGTCGAAGCTCTCGGAGAGGGCGCCTATCGCGCCGCGTAGCAGGCCGTTTACCGGGCAGTAGCAACCCAGCGTCTCGGTGCGCCCCATGGCCAGCAGGGCGAAGTCTTCCTTCTCGCTCAGGGCCTCGAAGACCAGGTATTCGAGCTTGTCGGCAAGCGCGGCCTTGGCCTCGTCCGTCCCACCCTTGGCCGTCTTGATGATGTCCTCACGCACCTGCCCCATCGTGCGCTCCACCTCGGCGCCGAGAGCGCTGAGTTGACCGAGCGCGGGGTCGGCATCGATCACCAGCAGCTTGCCGGCACGACGGCTGTCCACGAGGGCGCGGGTCATCATGGCGGTCACCGCGGTCTTCCCGGTTCCGCCCTTCCCGCACACGCTCACGAGCGTGGTGCCGTTGTTAGCCGACTGCGTCATCGATCTTCGTATCCGTAGGGACCTCGTCAGCGTCTGCCTCGCCGGATTTCTTGTCGCTCTTCTTGGCGCGCAGGCTTATGACGTCTCTGATGTCGTCGCACACCTCTTTGTCGGTGCACGAGCCGCACTCGAGGTCGCAGTCGAGGTCGAAGCCGCGGGCCTTCCAGTTTTCCTTGACGATGTCGGCTCCGAGATTGCGCACTTCCTCGGCAAGCTCATCGAGGCCGAGAACGTCTTCCTTGCTCGAAGTGATGAACACGGCCTCGACCGCCTCGACCTTGGGAAGATTCGACTTGAAGAGCACCATCAGCGCCCTTCCCAGAGTCTCGAAAGAAAAACCCTTGGCCGCCACGTCGTTGCTCACCCGTCCCCACATGTGCTGCGAGGAGCTCTTGAGCATATAGCCTTCGATCTGATCGGCGATGTACTGGCCCTGGTGAACAGACTCGTGCTCGGCGGCCTCGAGCTCCTTGCCCGCCACCATGAGAATCTGCGCAAAGGGCAGGCTGCCGCCGGCGGACTCGGAGATGTCCGGGCCGACCACGGTGATCTTGCCGTCCGTTATGAGGTCGGGACTGTCGGTCCACACCAGGAAAGCGCGCGAGCCGGCCTGAGGATTGCCAAGCTCGACGGATGTGTCGCTGCGAAGAATGATCCCCGCATTGGCCCCCTTGCCCACCTTCACGGGCAAGCCTTCCTTCAACTCGCCGAGCGATGAGGGGCAAGAAAGCTCGCGCGCCTCACGCCCCTGCTCGCGCAGCCCGGCGACGTACTCGCCTACTCGTTTGAGCTGTTCATCGAAGGCTGCCATGCGTCATCCCGTGGGAGAAGGGCTACATGCCGATGCCGCCGCCGGTTCGCGCTAGGCGGCCTAGGCGAGCCCCATCGCCGTGAAGAACTCCGAAACCTTGTGTTTGACCTCATCCACCGTCGTGTAGCGGCTGTCGAAGAGGTCGAGCCCGATGTGCAGGAAGGGCACGTTGAGGCTACGGCAGGTCTCGCGCATGATGCCGGCCGTCGCGGCGCCGTCCTTGTGCCCCATGTGCCCGGGCCAGATCACGCAGTCGATCTTGTAGTCTTTTACGATGCGAGAGATGTCGCCCGAGAAGTTCTCCGCCGTGCCGCGCGCCTGACGGATCATCGGCGCGTCCACCAGATTGCGTTTGGCCAGGCCGTAGAAGATCGACTCTTCGCTCGAGGTGTCTATGAGCGTGTAGGGGAAGTTGCCGAACATGTCCATGACGATGACGGCGCCCCACTCTTCTTCGAGCCACGGCATGAATTCCTGAATCCAGCCGTAGGGCATTATGTCGAACCAGAGAAGGCGGATCTTCTCGGCCTTGTTCTCGTTCGCTCCTCTCCCCTCCTTCACGCGGATCTCGGCGCACTCGATCAGTTTGCGGAACCAATCCGTGCACTTCGGGTCGCCCGCCACGAAGCACTGGGTGATGGCGAATGCCTGCGGCCCGCCAATCTCCCATCCGTGCGGTGAAGGGACGGCGCGCCTCAACTCGTTGTACTCCTGCCACAGCGAGTAAGTCTTGTTCGACTCGTCACAGATCTCCTTGAGACGATCCATGTCCAGCTTCGCGCCGGTATGCTTCTCGAGAAACCGGCTCATCTGGTGAAGCTCTTCGGCAAAGTACTTGATGGCGCGATCGTCCGAGGTGTAGGGAGGATCGCAGCAAAACATCGGAACGTCCTTCCAGCCGGGGTTGTGCTTGAGCACCTGGTGCATCATCGGCGCCCCGTCGCAGGGATAGAGCAGGCCGAGCACCGCCGAGGGCAGCGGCATCTGCCCGTTCTCGATGTAGTAGATCGGCAGCCGGATGGCCGTGCAGAGATCGGTTCCGATCCCCATCCCCTCCACACCTTCGAGATCTTCGATCAGGTAGGGAGCGGAGGCCCCCAGGAAGGGCGTCTCCATGAGCATGTACCACGGTAGTTCCATGGCGTTGAAGAGCTCGGGCGCGTTACAGAAGTAGGCCGCGATGAAGGGCTTGTCCTCGTACACGCAATCCACGACCGTCTGCTTGGAGTCAAGCAGTATCCGCAGCAGCTTGACCTGCAGCTCGAGCTCCGGTGTGTCCACCATATCTGCCGCTTCACACAAGAACGCGAACCAATCGCGCTCTTTCTTGTACCGCTCCAGAGATTTGTCTTTTATCGCGAGTGCATCCATTTTGATTACTTGCCCATAGTTTCCAGAAAAGCCTGCACCCTGGTCCGCAGCTGGCCGGTGGCGCTCAACGCGTATTCGCGGTCGATCTGCAGGAACGGAATGCCCGCCTCCTTGAGATCGACGGTGTTGAGATAGTGCTCCACACACCACTGGTCGCAGAACAACAGCCTCTCGCCTATCACCCCGTCCACATTGAAGTCGCGCACCATGTCCTGGAGGAACTCGATCCTTGCCGGCTGCGCTCCGTATGTGCGCGGGCAAGACGGCCGGTCCTGGATGTAGTAGCGGGCCAGGGCCTGGGCGGGATCGTCTCCTTCCTCGGCCACGTCCGCCCACATCGTTCTCGATCCGAAGCAGATCGAATCGGTCACCACCAGGCCGCCCTGCTGCTCTATCACGTCCACCCACGCGGGGTCGTCGAGCTCGCCGCCGACTATCATCAAACGCGCGCGGTAGTCCTTCTTACCCTTACCGTTCGTGTTTCCGAGCTCCTCGATCAGCTCGCCGAGCAGTTTGTTGTAACGCTCGGCCGGCAAAGAGCTGCCGGCGACCATGACGGCCAACGACTCGGCGCCGGTGATCGGCGGCTCTCCCTTGCGTAGCTCGTAGAGATCCCGTTGGAGACGGCGGGTCTTGTTCTGAAGCTTGATGGCATCCCAGAGCCGCTCGTCCGTAATCTCGACACCGAGGTACTTGCCGAGGCTCTCCCGCAACAGGTTTATCTCCTCGCGGAACCACTCGACTTGTTCGTCTTCGCGCTTCCTCGGAAGGCTCATCACCTCGAGGAAGGGTGTCTTCAGGGCGCGCTTCCAGTTGTCATAGACGCGGCGAACATGGTCGCAGCTGTTGATGACGAGGAGGCCGTCGAGAAAATCGTATTCCCCCTCCAGAGCCAGGTTGAAGGTGTGGCGGGGAAAGCTGCAGTTGATACTGGCGAAGTAGGCATCCGAGAGCTCGGTGGTGGTGCTACCAGTACCGCGCATACGAAACGGCAGGGCACCACCGGCCATGATGACTTCGGCCGGGACGTGTGTACAGAAGTAGCCGATGACCTTGCCACCGCCCTCTTTCCACTCGTTGACGGCCGGGTTCATGATGCCCTCGCTGGCCTCGACGAATTCCTGAAACGCTTTTGATTGTAGATTGGTCTCCAAAGGTCCGTCCTCGCTCGAGCTAACCTCGCGGCCGGGCTAGCTGTTGAGCTTCTCCTTGGCTATGAGCGCCGCGCCCACCGCTCCCGCGATCTGCGGGTCCTGTGGCAGCATCGTCACGGTGACGTCGAGCTTGGTCGCCAGGGCCTTGGCCAGGCCGGCGTTCTTCGAGCAGCCGCCGGTCAGCGCTAGTTCCTTTACGAGACCGACACGCTTGACCATCGAAAAGAGCCTGTTCGCAACCGACAGGTTGATGCCGGCGATGATGTCGCCGAGGTCCGTCCCCTCGTTTATGAGCGTGACGACCTCAGATTCGGCAAACACGCTGCACTGGTTGGTTATAGAGCACGGGTTACTGCCTTGATTCTCCAGGTCGGAGATTCCTTCGAGCCCGCAATCGAGAACCCTGGCCATCGCCTCGAAGAAGCGCCCTGTGCCGGCGGCGCATCTGTCGTTCATCACGAACTCGATGACACGGCCGTTCTCATCGAGAGAGATGACCTTGCAGTCTTGCCCGCCGATGTCCACGACCGTCCTCACGTTGGCGTCCATCCAGTGGGCGCCGCGCGCGTGGCAACTGATCTCCGAGATGTTCTCGTTCGCGAACGGAACCTTCAGACGTCCGTAACCGGTGCCGATGATGTAGCCGAGATCGTCTACGGTAGAGAGACCGGCCATCTTCACCGCTTCGTCCATGGCGATGCGGGCCGTTTCTTCCGGCCTGGTAGTGGACGGAATGATGTGGTGGGCTACGATTGACTTCTCGTTCAATACGACGGCTTTGCCGGTCGTTGAACCAACGTCACATCCTCCAACAAACATGCAAACTCCTCGCGCGCGCAAACATTCCGAGTACCTCTTGCGCGCAAAATTATTTCGTGGCTAAAAAAAAGGCGGCAGGCCTCTCGGACGCTGCGCAGCCCTCCTCGCCCGCGCCAATGCCGTGGGTCAATTGCCTTTATCCCTGAAGTTACTAGCCAAGGCAAGAAACGTTCGCGCACAGGTACTGGTCCGACCAGGATACTAGTTGCCTTACATTGCTACTGTTTTTGCGTGTCGATCGACGATCGTAGTGATGGTCGCCATCGCGGACCGTACGGCCGTCGTTGTCGATCGTTCACGCGCAAGCCGATGCAGATGGCGACACGCGACGTCGCGACGTCGCTCCCTCGGGGGGCAAGCACACGCGTCTTGCTCTCCGGCAAGGCTTCCTCGAACGAAGCCTACAGTTCATTGCCAACCTCGACTATGAGGAAGTCGGCGCACATCAACGACAGCGAGAGACTCGAGACGTAAGAGACGAAGCGCGCCCTTCGCACGGCCGGCATTCACCCGGCTATTTTAGTGTGTCCTCAGACAGAGCTCCCCGGCAGTTTTCAGCTCCGGCGCGCCGACTTCCGCGAACTTGCACAATGATGCTAGAGTGCCCGGGCGAACGGCGCCAAACGGTGCGTCCGTTCCAAAGCCAGCCCGAGCATGATGGGCCCCTTCCCGAGAAGAAGCCCGAACGCGCCGGGCACGTGGGAGGTGTACTGCAGTGGCAACAAAGGTACTACTGGGTTCCTTGGCCGTGTTCGTCACCCGGTCCGTTCTCGACTTCGTCATTCACGGCGTCATTCTCGTGAACGTCTATGCGACATCGATCGATACCTGGCGACCGCTGCCCGAAATGAGACTCGGCCTGATGTACGTGACGATCGTGATCACGTCCATCATATTCGTCTATATCTACGGCGCTCTCGTGCGCGAGCACACGATATCCACGGCATTGAAGTACGGCGTGCTGAGCGGCCTGGCGACAGGGACGGCCATAGGCTACGGAACGTACTCGGTGCTGCCGCTGCCCGCCGCAGTCGCCTTCGCCTGGTTCATGGGACCACTGGTCGAGCTTACTGCCGGCGGTTGCTTGCTCGGGCTCATCTTTCGGGAGTAACGCATGACTTCATATAGCGAGTACGTACTGGCCGCCGTTCAGGCCTCCCCCGTCTACCTCGATCGCGAAGCGTCCACTGAGAAGGCCTGCGGTTTGATCGCCGAGGCCGGAAAGCGCGGTGCTACCTTGGCAGCCTTCGGCGAGTGCTGGCTACCCGGTTATCCTTTCTTCGTACACGCCACAGGCTCCTTCGACGCGACTCTTTGGGACGCAGCCGCGGCCTATGTTGCCAATGCCGTCGAGGTTCCGAGCCCGACCACCGATCGTTTGTGCGAAGCCGCAAGGCAGGCCGGAATCGATGTGGTCGTCGGCATCGCCGAGCGCGACACGCGAACGCTCGGGACCGTCTACTGCAGTCTCCTGTTCATCAGCCGCGATGGCGAGATCCTCGGCTGCCACAGAAAGCTCAAACCCACCCACGCCGAGCGCTTGGCGTGGGGCGAAGGCGACGGCTCCACACTGAACGTCTACGAGCGCGACTACGGACGGATCAGCGGGCTCAATTGCTGGGAGCACAACATGGTGCTGCCCGGCTACGCCCTGATGTCGCAGGGCACACAGATACACGTTGCAGCGTGGCCCGGCGTGGAGATTCCCGAGGCACCGCCGCTGCTGCCGCTAGGCACCAGGCAGCTCCTGCTCTCGAGAGCGTTTGCCTCGCAGGCAGCGGCCTACGTGATCCTGATCGGCGGCCTGCTCGTACCTGAGGAGGTAGACCCCGCCTACCAAGGCCTCGCGCTATTGCCGATGACCGGCGACAG
>PIVZ01000193.1 GCA_003354045.1 bacterium | reverse complement strand
CCGGTGACATGGTCGTCGTAGACACCCCTATCTTGTTCGCAATCCCGCAGGCCGACAAAGGATCGCTAAAACTGAAGGCAACGTCGACCGAAATCCTGGGATTTTTGGAGTTTGTATCACTGCCCGGTTGTAGCCAGGTGGAGCTGCTCGATACGACAATCAAGGACCCGACCGGCGCGACCTTCGCCCGCATGGGCCTAGCCGTGCGCTGAGGTTGAGCCGGCGGCCTCCGGGGCGCTGCCCCTACTACGAGCCCGATCAGAAGGTCACGGCGAGCCCGGCGACCAGGCGGTCGTTGCGTCCGAATTCTCCGTAGAGCCCGCTGGCGCTACCGTAGAAGACGTCCGCGCCGGCCCACACTTCGAGATCGTCGCGTAGCGCGTAGCCGATCTTTGGCCGCACCAGCCCGTCGGCAATCGTCAAGTCCTGCAGCCAGATGGCGGAGACGACCAGTGTGTCGTTCAACAAGGCTCGCCTGAGAAACAACGTCACCGTGGTGGTGAGATCGTCTCGAATCAGGCCTCGCGGATCGCTCGTGAGGTAGCTCTGGAAGACCTGCAGACTGACCATGGTCTCCTCCAACCCAAACCAGTCGAGCCCGAGCACATAGGCAAGCTCGTCCGTTCGTATGACGCCGTCTTCGTCGGACACCCGGTTGGTAGAGAAGAAACGATCGAACGACACGCCGACCTCGCCGCGAACGGTAAGCTCGCCGAAGGCGTTACTGAAGGTGCCACCCAGCAGATGGGTGCGCTCGTATCCCGGTGTAACGACTATGGTAGCGCGATCACCACGACGCTCCACGTGTCGGTAGATCACCGGCACGTCGTAATAGTGGAACATATAGTTCAAGGTCAGATCCCATCCTTTCCACAAGGTTGAGATCTCCATACCTGCATCGGAATCGGCGAAGAACCTGTCCGGGCGCCTGACCCGCTCGATATCCAGCAGGAAACCGGGCGGCGCCGTCGGCATCACGGTAGAGGCGGTGAACTCGAAGAGCGCACCCGCAGGCGGAATCTCGTTGTAGGTCTGGTCGGGTATCCACAGCAACTGCAGGTCGAAGGCACCCACGGGAATCTCCAGGTTTGCCGCCCACAACGGAATCCGCGACTCCAGGAATTCGTCGAGAATGAACTCTCGAAAGTCCTGCGGGTTAACGATATCGAGAACCTTGAGCACGTCGGCCCGTCCCCAGACGATCTGTTGCTTGCCAAGCTTGAGGTAGGCGCTGCCGAGAGCAGTTTCGATGTATAGTTCGCGCAGCGCGAGATCGGATCGGTCTCCTATGAGCAGGCTGCGCGAGATCGGCGAGACCTCTTCCTGGACGGCACCACCGGGGTCGAGCTCGTCGAAAGCATCAGCCCTCAGACGAACGATGGTCGTCAACTCAATGCCCCGGACGAGCGGAGCCTCCAGGCGCGGCTCGAGAGTGAGCTCGAGCTTCTGCGTATCGCCGCCGTCAGTCCCGAACGCCCATTCGAGGCTCGCTGTCGTGTAGATAGTAGCGGCCGTACCTTCCGCACAGGCCGGCATCGGTTCCAGAAGCGCCACCGCCAGAAGCGAAGCCGCAACAAAGGCAAAGCGAGAGCACTCGCCACGGCTCCGCAGGCCGCTCACAGGCAGTTTGATGCCAAAAGCCTTGATTATGTATCGCCTCAACACCGCCGCCTCTTGTAGCCCGCTGCCATGGGGGGGCGCAACCTGATCATTGACACCAAGTGCGTTTACGCTTGTGTCCGGGGTCTGCCTTGACACTCACCGATCCGTCGTGGTCAACTGCCCCGTGCCAGCCGACGGGGCGGTTGGTTCGCAGAGCACGTGCAATGAGACAAAAACTCGAATGCATCGGTCTTTCACTCTCGCTGCTCTTGCTGACGGCAGGCCAAGGCGCCGCCCTGAACGGGGATTGCGGACAGCCCCTTAGTGATGGCGGCCGTCCGTCCGTCAGCGACGCGATGTTCGTCCTGCAAGCTGCGGTCGGAAAGCGGGACGACTGTCTGCCGAGCATTTGCGATGTCGATTCGAGCGGAAGGATCACCGTAACCGATGCATTGGTAGTACTGATGTTCGCGGTTGGCAAGGATGTCGTGCTGACGTGCCCGGACCCGACGACAACGACCACCACAACAACAACTACGACCACAACATCGACGACGACGACGAGCACCACCACGACGAGCACGACGACGACGAGCACCACCACAACATCGACCACCACCACCACGTCGACCACCACGACGACGCTGCCGCCCTTCCAAGGTGGGGTCTTTCAGTGCACGGGTACGGAGGAAGCAAGCATCGTCATCGACAGTGTTCTACCACCCGAGATCGAAGACCTTCGCGGCGCCATCGAGATCAGTTGCGGCGCAGAGGACCCGGCTACGGGAAAAGCTAGCTGCGATTGCAACTTGCTGTGGATCGACCCCACACCGACTCCGACGCTGGGCGTCGCTTGCATGACGCCCGTGGAGGGATGCGAAAGCGGAGAGATCGACTGCGTTGGCGGCTTGGCATCGGGAGTGGAGCTCGTCAGCAATCACAACTTGGGCGCGTGCGTCGATAATCCCGACTGTGAGGCTATGTGCCAGACGGAGTGCGCAAGCCAGGGCAGGATAGCATTCGACAGTGCATGTGAAGGCTTCTGCGTAGGGGGCGCGAACGACGGTACAAGCTGTACGGCAGACACCCAATGCCCCGACGGTTTGTGCGCCGGCTGGAATGACGTTCCGCACGGAAACATCTGTAACTGCCACTGCCTCGGCACGCCCGACGAGGCTGGCCCACCAGGTGCATTGAGCTGCAGCGTGGGAGTGAGAACCGCCCTCGAGGACGCACTACCGTGTGGCGATGGCGATGAGTTTTCTCTGCTGGGGGTGCAATGCGTCGTTTTCACGACCGGGAGCGCCTTTAGCTTGATAAGCAACGCCGCCAACATCGCCGAACGGGAGGTAGACACGCAGGACACTATCGGCAGTGCCATTGGCTGCCGGGATCTCGAGGAAGGCGGCGTCACTGGGATGGAGTTGGGTGGCCGCATCAACCTGTTCGACTCCATCTTTGGCGACCTGGCAGTCACCCTGACTGTCCCCTGCCAGTAGAGCGGGCGCGGTTGCCCCGCGGCTTCCACGCGCGGGGCACGGACCGACGGCGCCTCAGTGACCCCGCAGTAGTGCCTTCTCCGTAAACAGGTCGTCGGCGAGCTCAACGCCGTACTCGACGTCGCTGAAAGTGAAACTGCTGCTGTGCCCGGTCTTTTGGTTGCGCGCCTCTATACGATGGGCAGTCCAGATCTCGTTTACAGAGCGGATGTCGCGGAACTCGACGACCTTTAGCGGCTTCTGGTTGACGTCCCAGACTTCCAGCTTGCGCACCATCCAGATCTCGGCATCCACGCGAGACAACACACGGCCATAACCGAGCTCTTCGGCGATCTCGGCATCGACCGGAATCGCCTCAACTACGTAGCAGCGGTGGCCCTCGACTGTCTCCACTCCGACCGTCTTCCAGCCATAGTCCTCGACCCCCGCCTTACCGGCGCCCTTCAGATCTTCGTACGTGAAGTCGCTTCCCTGAAAGGAGGCTCCGCGTTTGGACGCCGGGATGCGACGGACTTTCCGGAGCCCGGGCAGATAGAGCCGCTGATCGTCTTCACGTTCGGGATCTATGTAGTCGTAGGTGAGAAAACTCGTCCCGCGAACGTTCTTCGGGCTCTCATACACGAGCATGATCCTCCTCTCGTCCGGGTAATCCTTGCGAAAGCCGAGCATCTCGCGGATGCGCTTCTTTCCGCGTCGATCGACGAGTTCCATGATCAGCCTCTGCGACAATGTCTCTCCATCCTTGCGTCCGTTGACCCGGCGGGCAATCTCCACACCTTCCGGCAGAACCTCTCCGGGCGGCGCTTCAGAAGAGGCATTGGTCTTGTCGGCGGCCGCAGACGGCGCGGCTTCATCGGCAACGGCGACATCGACTCGCAAGCCGGTCTCCAAGCCGAACATGAGTAACATCGCCACGGGCGCGAGAATATACCTACGCCGAAGCAGCCTGCGTCGTGCAGATACGGCTAATACTTTCATCTCGAGCTACTCTCACCTCCTACGTCATCTGTTGCTGCGCCGACATCATCGAACCCGAGGAAGGCCGGACGGAACGTCAGAACGAGGGCCGGCAGAAACGTCATGCTACCAAGAAAGCTCGCCAATACCGACATGAACACCAGCACGCCGAAACTCGCTATCGGCGGGATGGTGCTGGTCATCACGACGCTGAATCCCAACAGGAGGGTGAAGAAGTTGAAGAACAACGTGCGCCCGGTATGGCGATAAAACAGGTAGAAGGCCTCCTCCAGTGAGCGACCTTCATCGCAGAGTAGTACTTTCAGACGGTCGAGCGTGTGCACGGCGAAGTCCACGCCGAGACCGATCGTCAAGGCGGCGAACATCGAAGTGGCCACCGATAGCCAGATTCCCGTAAACCCCATGATCGCGTAGTTCAGAAGGATCGCGAGGGAGACGGGAAGGACCGCGTACACGCCGGCTACCGCCGATCGGAAAGAAACGGCGGTCATCACCCATACGGCCACCAGGGCAAGTATCAGCCCCTTGAAGTGGCCGGCAAAAACGCCGCCGATGAAGTGGTACTCCAGGTTGACCGTGCCGCCGAGCCTGGCCGTGATGCCGGGACTGTCGAATTGATCGCTGACATAGCGCTGCGCTGCTTCGACTACCGGCACGATGTCCGAATAGAGCCCGCTATCCATCGCGGCGCGAACGTTTGTAATCCGGTACTCGTAATCGATCAGACTCTCGAGCTCGCCGGAACTGCCCATGGCGGAGTACAAGAGAAAGTACTGCGCGACTACGTCTGCACTTTCGGGAAGCTCGAGGAACTCATCGTCGTTCCCGTTGAGAGCGCGATTCATCTCTTTCAGGTAGTCAACTATCGAGACCGAGCCCTTCATATGGGGCAGCGTCTCCAGGAACCCCTGCATCTTCTCTATACGGCGCAAGACATCGGGCCGAAACAATGCCTCCGGCTCCTCCGCTTGCAAGACCACGTCCAGGTAGTAGGTGCCGTCAAAGGCACTGTTGATAGCCTTGTCGGCGATGTAGATGGCTTCCGAGTGCCCGAAGTTCTCGACATGGGCCTCGTCCACCTGGAGGCGCGTGAACCCGAGCACGCCCGCTACCGCAACGACCCCGGCCACCGCCAGTATCATGTGCGATCGACCGGTCACCGACCTCCCCAAGGCTAACATGGCACGGCTGTAGTGGTCTCCAGTATCGGACTTCGCGGAGACCACCTCGAAGACTCGGCTCGGTCCGGGCCGCCACAGAGTCAGCACCGCCGGGACGCAGAACAGTGAGAACAACAGCGCCGTCCCGGCACCGATTGCTGCAAAGATCCCGAACGCCGTGATTCCCGGAGAGAAGGCCGCTCCCGCGAGCGCCAGGAAGCCCGCCATGTCGGTAATCGAAGTGACGACCACCGGTCGCCACATGGCTTGCAGAGCGCGAACGGCGGCCTCCCTCCCTCGTGCTTCCGGCTTGACGGCAATGTCCTCGTAATACTCTGCAAGAATGTGGATCGCGTCGGCTACGCTGATGGCCACCAGAATCGCCAGCAGCGAGTTCGTAATCACGTAATAGGGAACCGCGGCAGCAGCCATGCCTCCGAAGGCAGCGGCCGCCGCGCCAACCACGACAAGATGCGGGACACATATACCGGCGAGGGAACGGAATGCGAGAAACAGTGCACAGGTGAGAATGATGGTCACCAGGACGTCCATCCGGATCATGTCGGAGTCGATGTACGCGCCCATGTAGCCGCTTACTGCGGCCTCACCGGCAACGTGGATCTCTTCGCCATCGACCGGCGCCTCTTCGACCAGAGCCATGATCCCGTCATATGCAGCCTGCGCGTCCGTCACACGCAGAAGCTCTACGACTATAAGGGTGGCGCTCCCGTCCCGTGCCACCAGACGCCCGAGGAGAAGCGACGAGTTCATCACCGTCTCCCGGATGGCGTCGGCATCGCTTTGATCGACCGGAAGCGACTCGAAGAAGTATTCCACCTCCAAGCCTTCTTCGGTGCCCACAACGGCGCCTTCTGTTGCCAGGCTGGTTACCTTGTGCGGATCGACGCCGGGCAGCTCTTTCATGCGCTCGGTCAGCCAGTGAACCAGGCCGAGCGTGTTCACGTTGAACACTCCGGTGGCGCCACGATTCATCACAGCGACCACCAGTGGGTCTTCGAGCCCGAAAATCTCCTTGACCTCGTCACGGAAGACCACGGCCGGAAGATCGGGCGGCATCAAGGCGCGAACACCGATCTCCCGGGTAATACGTGGAAGAAAGGCAGCAAAGGTTACGATCAGCAGGATCGCCAGCGTCAGAACCGCCCTTGGCCGAGAGGTCACGGCCATGAAAAAGCGTTCGGAACGTTTGCCTTGGCTGGCGTCCGTCATCAAGTCCTCGCCGGCGAAGCGCGCATTATACAGGCTTCGGCGCAGCAGAAGTCAACATGTATCGTCTGAGGCTGCATCGGGCGAAGCACCCGTAGGAGAGTTCACCTCGACGTGTTCGACTATGCGACGGACGGGTGGACAAACATGGCCGGGCCGCAGGAACCGTCGCCGCACTTCTTAGCACGCTCTCATCTCGAGCTACTCTCACCTCCCACTTCATCCGTTGCACCAGTCCCTGCTTTGAGCCCGAGGAAAGCCGGACGGAACGTCAGAACGAGGGCGGGTAGAAACGTTATGCTACCGAGAAAGCTCGCCGCAACCGACATGAACACCAGCACGCCGAAACTCGCTATAGGCGGGATGGTGCTCGTCATCACGACGCTGAATCCCAAGAGGAGGGTGAAGAAGTTGAGAAACAACGTGCGCCCGGTATGGCGATAAAACAGGTAGAAGGCCTCCTCGAGCGAGCGACGTTCATCGCAGAGCAGTACTTTCAGACGATCGAGCGTGTGTACGGCGAAGTCCACGCCGAGGCCGATCGTCAAGGCGGCGAACATCGAGGTGGCCACCGACAACCATATCCCCATCAATCCCATGATCGCATAGTTCAGAAGAATCGCGAGAGAGACCGGAAGGACGGTGTACACACCGGCCATCGCCGACCGGAAGGAAACGGCGACCATCAGCCAGACGGCTACCAGGGCAAGTGTCAGTCCCTTGAAGTGTCCGGCAAAGACACCGTCGAAGAAATGGTACTCCATGTTAACCGTACCGCCGAGCTTGGCGGTGATGCCGGGGGCATCGAATTGATCGCTGACGTAGCGCTGCGCCGCTTCGACTACCGGGATGATGTCCGAGTAAAGCCCGCTATCCATCGTGGCGCGAACGTTTGTGATCCGGTACTCGTAATCGATCAGACTCTCGAGTTCCCCCGGATTGCTCATGGCTGAGTACAAGAGGAAGTACTGCGCGGTTACGTCCGCATTCTCGGGAAGCGTGAGGAACTCATCGTCGTTTCCGTTGAGAGCGCGATTCATCTCCTTCAAGTAGTCAACTATCGAGACCGAGCCCTTCATGTGGGGCAGCGTCTCCAAGAATCCCTGCAGCTTCTCGATACGACGCAAGACGTCCGGCCGAAACAGCGCCTCCGGCTCCTCCGCTTCCAACACCACGTCCAGGTAGTAGGTTCCGTCGAAGGCCCTGTTGATGGCCTGGTCGGCTATGTAGATGGCTTCCGAGTGCCCGAAGTTTTCGACGCGGGCCTCGTTCACCTCGAGGCCCCTCAACCCGAATACGCCGGTTACCACGACGACCCCGGCCGCCACCAGCATCATGCGCGATCGACGGACAACCAACCTCCCCAAGGCCACCATTGCACGGCTGACGCGGTCTCCATCCTCGGACTTCGAGGAGACCTCCTCGAAGACTCGGCTCGGACCCGGGCGCCACAGAGTCAACACCGCCGGTACACAGAACAGCGAGAACAACAGTGCCATCCCGGCACCGATTGCCGTAAAGATACCGAACGCCGTGATCGCCGGAGAAAAGGCCGCTCCTGCAAGCGCCAGGAAGCCCGCCATGTCGGTAACCGAAGTAACAATCACCGGT
>PIVZ01000192.1 GCA_003354045.1 bacterium | reverse complement strand
CTCGGCCACCTGCTCCGCGGTCTTGGAGTCGATAGGCATCTCGAGATGCTGAACCAGCTCAGCCTCCTCGGGCTTGTAGACGAGCTTCAAGTAGGCAATGAACGCTTGCGAAAGCTCCGTCCCCGCCTTGGGAGCGGTCTGGAACCCCCTGTCCACGCTCTCGGCAATTCGCACATACACTTGCTCGCTCATGTCACCCTCCTTTCCTTTAGCGGAAGTGCCGATTCTTACAGCAAATTAGGCATAGTGTAAAAGTGGTCCTACCACATCCTCAGCCAGGGCAAATATGCGGCGGAGGCGAACCCGATTGCCATCTACCCTTTACGATGCGGCGAAAATCACAGCGTCGTCCTGTTCCTAGATGCCGCTCTCGTCTATGCTACGCCGTCTATGATCAGAGACGCATTCGGCCACTTGCGTCCCGTTCGTTGGGCGATGATCAATCTCGGGGGCTACCTGACTGCCTTGCAGCTCCGTGTCCTCAATCGCCTGCGTATACAGGGAGTCGAGAATCTCAAGAGCCTACCGTCGCGCGGCGTTCTCCTCGTCTCCAACCACCTGACTCACTACATGGACCCCATTGTGGTGTTTCACTCGGTAAGCTACCTGAGGCGCCCCTACCTCATCTGGCCGCGCACCGATCTCTACATTGTGGCGGCGCTCGAGACGATGAAGAACAGCGGATGGTTGCCGCGTCTGATGGCCTACAACGGCGCTATCAACATCAAGCGTACGTGGAAAGAGCACGACAAGCTGATCGAGCGGCAAGTCGACCCCGAGGACATCGAGAAGGTCGGTACCGGTCTAGGTGGCGGTTGGGTGCTCACCTATCCGCAGGGAACCACGACACCGGGAGCGCCGGGACGCATCGGCTGCGCGCACATGATCAAGCAGTTCCGTCCGGTCGTACTGCCCGTGCGGCTGGAGGGCTTGAGAAAGGCCTTCGACAAGACGGGGCTAAAGCTGCGCAAGACGGGAGTCGAGATGAGTGTCCGTTACGGTCGCCCCCTCGATATCGATTATACTTTGCCGGCCTCCGTAATTCTCGGACAGGTAATGGCGGCAATCGGCGAAACCTGACGGTCGAGCCACTTGGCCCGAGCGATCTCCCCAGGGCTCGGGCCGGCCCCGCGTGCTGGCCATACCCTCGACACCTCATATACATAAGTCTCGATGATCGAACACGGGAGATCCGTTCGATGAAGGTCACCGTCAAGTTGCACGGGGCGGCGAAGAGCTCGAGTGATGTGAAGGCAGGCCAGCCACTCGAGTTGACTCTCTCGGAAGGCGCCACGGCCGGCGACGTCCTGCGAGAGCTCGGTGGGATCATTGGGGAGCCGTTTCCAAGCCCGACCGCCGGTTCAGGGGATACACTTCATGCAAGCTTACGCGTGTTCGTCAACGGCGAGCTGTCGGTGAGACCGGACGAGACGCCTCTGAGTCGTGATGCGACGACCGCGAACGTCACGGTCGTCGTCATGAGCGCGGTCTCCGGAGGGGCATAGATGCAGGAAGGGGTAAGATGAGCCTTAACGATGATCCGCATGTGGAGCCGAGAGACGATGTCTGGATCCCCAGCGTCTGCGGCATGTGTTACAACCAATGCGGAATTCGTGGCCACCGCGTTGACGGAACGCTGGTCAAGATCGAGGGGAACCCGGAGAGCCCCTTCGGCGAGGGGAGGCTCTGCGCACGCGGAGTCGCGGGGCTTCAGATGCTCTACGATCCCCATCGCGTCGATCGCCCTCTGCGTAGAACCAATCCGGAGAAAGGGGTCGGCGTCGATCCGCGCTGGGAGGAGATAAGCTGGGACGAGGCGCTCGAAGTCATCGTCGCGAAGCTCGAGAAGATCCGGGCGGACAATCCGCACAAGCTGCACTTTGCCGGGTCGTCCATCTCGATCCCTCCGATGGCCTATCTGATGGGAGTGTTCCTGACCGCGTTCGGATCGCCCAATCTCTTCATCTCCAACGGCCACCAGTGTGGCAACGCCGAGCATATACTGGCGCGAACGCTGCACGCCTCCGTCACGACGAATCCCGACGTAGATCATTGCGACTACCTCCTGATCTTCGGCTGCCAGGTAGGCTTCGGAACCTACTACGCAGTAACCACCATGGCGCAAAGAGTCGCCGACGCACGCGATCGAGGAATGAAGGTCGTCGTTGTCGATCCCTATCTGAGCACGGCCGCAGAGAAAGCTGACGAGTGGGTACCAATCCGCCCCGGTACGGATGGCGCTCTGGCCTGCGCGCTGCTCAACTTACTGCTGAACGAGTACGGGCTCTACGACACGGCCTACCTCTCCCACCACACGGACAGCCCCTACCTGGTCGGGCCCGATGGCGAATACAGTCGCGACGTAGACACGGGCAAGCCGCTGGTCTGGGATTCCCAAGCCGGTATGGCGCGGCCCTTCGATGATGAGAGTGTCACCGAGCCGGCGCTCGAAGGGAGCTACACCGTCAACGGCGAGACCTGCAAGCCGGTTTTCCAGCTGCTCGAGGAGCAGGTGGCGAAGTGGACTCCGGAAGCGGCCGAAGAAGTCAGCTCGGTTCCCGCCGAGACGATACGCAGAATCGCGCGCGAGTTCGGGGAGGCCGCGAAGATCGGCAGCGTAATCGAAATAGACGGAAAAGAGCTTCCGCTGCGACCGGCCTCGACGCTCTATTTCAAAGGGGCCCACGGGCACGACAACGCGTGGCTTACCGCTCTTTCAATCGAGTATCTGAACGAGGTAGTCGGCGCCAGCAATGTTCCGGGAGGACTTGCGGGGACCTGCCCCGTCAGTTTCGGCCATCCCGAGACGGGGCTGCCTCGCTGGGCCCCGGAGGCGAACGAAGACGGCCTGCTTCACTGCGGGATGCTCCTCAATAACGAGCCCGACGGCAACATGCCCGGCTGGCCCGCAAAGCCTCGAGGCGCCGAGTTTCCCAACCTGCAGGATCTCGTCGGTTGGCCGATCGGCACCTGCATGACACCGCTGACGCTCAATGACCGCGAGAACTTCGATTTTTCTTGCCGGCCCGAAATGCTCTTCAACTACGGCTCCAATCTGTTGATGAGCGCGGCCAGGCCTGAAGTCAGCGTGGAAGCGTTCAAGGACGCGTTCGTCGTCAGCTTCAACCTGTACTCCGACGAGACCGCGGAAGCGCTGTCCGACATCGTCCTACCCGACGCCTGCTATCTGGAGCGCCTCGATCCCCATCCGAACTGGGTGCGTCACCATCACCCGGTCGGACTTGGAAACTGGGGCCACCAGATACGCCAGCCGGTGGTGGAGCCGCTTCACGAGAGGCGTCACGCCTCCGAGGTCGCATTGGAGATTGGAAGGCGTCTGGGTCTCGACGACACCATGAACCTTCTGTTCAATCTCTTGTATGCGCTCGAGCCGCCCTACGCGCTGGACCCCGAGACGCGCTACACATGGGAGGAAATGGCCGATCACGCCTACCAGGGCTGGTTCGGACCAGACCGCGGTCTGGAGTGGTTCAAGAAGAACGGCGTTCTCACCTGGCCAAAGAAGGTGGAAGAGGCCTACTGGAAGCCTTTCACCAAGGCTCGGGCGCCGCTCTACTACGGATGGGTCAAGCGCTACGGACAGGAGATCGAGCGCATCGCCGAAGAACGGTCGATGCCCGGGATAGACACTTCTCAGTTCCTCCCTCTTCCCGACTGGGAACCCTGCCAGGCATCGAAGCCCCGAGAGGGCTATGACTTTCAGGCGATCTACTACCGCGTTCCGTGGCACACCTTCGGGCTCACCTTCGAGAACCCCTGGTTAGATGAAGTCTCTCTCGGCGAGCCCTACAGCTACTTCATCTGCATCAACGCCTCGAGTGCGCGCGAGCGTGGCATCGGCGACGGCGACGCGATCGTCGTAGAGGGAGTGGACGGCGCGAAGATTCGCGGCGCGGCCCGGCTCACCGAGGGCGTGCACCCGGAGGTCGTGGCCGTTGCCAACAACGGTGGGCACTGGGCGCGAGGGATGCCGATCGCGCGCGGGAAGGGCGTTTTCTTCAACGAGCTCCTCCCGCTCGACTTGAAGCACCTCGATCTCGTCTCCCTCACCATGGACTGCGACGCGAGAGTCCGCGTCTTCAAGGGATAGGAGAGCACGCATGCAGCTCGGGATGGTCCTTGATTTGAAACGGTGCATCGGTTGTTACGGGTGCCAGATCGTTTGCAAGGCGGAGAACGGAACGGGACCGGGGACCACATACGCTCGCGTCGTAAAACGGGAGTCCGGGACTTATCCGGATGTGGAACGACTGTCCCTTCCGCTGCTTTGCATGCATTGTCGAGACGCGGCCTGTGTTGCTGTCTGCCCGACGGGCGCCAGCGAGAAGCGAGACGAAGACGGAATCGTGTTCGTTGACGAAGATGCCTGTGTTGGCTGCCGGGCCTGCATGATGGCGTGCCCCTACGGTGCCCGCTACTTCCAGGACAGGAAGCGCCACTACTTCGGCGAAGAAGAGGCGCCGACGCCGTTCGAGAACGCCCGCTATGAACAACACGAGACGGGGATCGTCGAGAAGTGTGACTTCTGTCGCCATCGTCTCGAGCAGGGCCTGGAGCCGGCCTGCGTGACCAACTGCATGAGCAAGGCTCGGTTCTTCGGCGATCTCGATGACGCCGAGAGTGAGGTGAGTCGTTTGATCGACGAGAAGAACGGCTCGCAGCTCAACGTCCACTTGCAGACCGATCCCTCGGTCTACTACCTACCGGTCAGGAGGTAGCGGCATGCCTGGCTTGGACTACGTGGACGTTCGCAGACGGGATCTCGGCCTCAGTACTTACCGGCCCCAGCGTGAGTGGGTCGATGGTCGTGGAATCTTGCTTCCCATTGCCCATTTCTTCTCGGGCGTCGGTGCCGGAACGTGGGCTTTCTCGCTGCTGTTCGGTTTTCGAGAGGGCCTGGTGATGGCTCTGCTCGTGGTTGGCCTATTCTCCGGGATCACGCACCTGCTCTTCCTCGGCCGTCTGGAACGATTCTGGCGCATAATGAAGCGGCCGCAGAGCTCCTGGATCAGCCGCGGGCTCTGGGGAATCGGGATCTTCCTCGTAGGGGGGACGGGTTACGTCGTACGTGGTCACGAGCAGACCGTCCTCAGTACGGGCTTGCTCGCCCTCTCCATCGTCGGGATGGTGACCATTCTACTGTACGAAGGGTTCGTCTACGCCTCATCGAAAGCGATTCCCTTCTGGAACACTCGCCTGATACCGCTGCTCTACATTGCCTACGGGCTGCGGGGTGGCGCCGCGCTGCTACTCGTCGTCGCTTCCCTCGGCAGCGACATCGTCGGCATCGACCTGATGGAGACTATCAAGCTGTGGGTGGTGGTCTCGACGGCGGTGCTGATCCTTCTCTTGCTGGTCTCTGCCGGCCGTGCCGGCGGGGCGGCCGGGCGCTCGGTGCGGGCGCTCGTGGCCGGACGAATATCTCCCGCGTTCTACGGCGGAACGATCGTCGTCGGGATCATCGTACCGATAGCCGCCGGGGCCCTCGAAGGGCTCGCGAGTCTCGGGCTTCCGGTCATCGGGATCGTGGGAGCGGCGTCGCTGGTGGGCGACTTGTACGTGAAGTTCTGCATCGTGAAGGCAGGGATATACGCCCCTCTCACGGGGACGGCAGGTGGTCGTGCTTTGGCTGACGGGAGCTGAACGACCGGCCGGATGAGCATTGCTGCCAGGGGGTAACAAGTGAAGGGTGCTGAATCTTTGCTGCGCGCGCTCGCCCATGCGGGCGTGGACACCTATTTCGCGAATCCTGGAACTTCAGAGATCGACATCGTCGCCGCTTTCGATCACGTGGCCGGCCTGCGCGTGGTCCCGACGCTTTTCGAAGGCGTGGCCACGGGTGCGGCGGACGGTTACGGACGAATGCTTCACAAGCCGGCCGTGGCTCTTCTGCATCTGGCTCCCGGCCTGGCGCACGGGCTCGGAAACCTACACAACGCGAGACGCGCCCATACGCCGGTGATCGCCATCGTCGGAGAACATCCCAGGGACCACCGGCAATACGATTCGCCATTGGGCGGCGATCTGCGCGGCATGGCGGAGATCGTGTCGAGCTGGGTGGCCACATGCGAGGATCCGGAGAGGCTACCCGAGTATGCGCAGATGGCGGCGGCAGCCGCACGCAAGCCCCCGGGGCATGTGGCCAGCCTCATCGTCCCCACCGATGTGAGCTGGAGTGAATGTGACCCTGCCGGTCTGGCCGCAGACCTGCCTCTCGACAGTGAACCGATACGAGACGACGACATTCAATCGATCGCGGAAATTGTCGCATCGGGCGACACGTTTGCTTTTCTTCTCGGGGGCAGTGCTACGCTGGCGGATCCTTTGCGGACTGCCGCTCGCGTAGCGGCTCAGTTTGGCGCATCGCTGTACCACGACACTCTCTGCACGCGGCTCACGCGAGGCGCGGGTTTGCCCAGGGTGAAGCGCTTTCCCTTCTACGTGGACGATGCCTACGCGGAGCTGAAAGAGACGAAGCACTTGATCCTGGTCGGCACAGTCGATCCGGTCCTCTTTCTCGCGCAGCCCGAGAAGCCGAGCCGGCTCGTCCCCGAAGGCTGCGAAGTTCATACGCTGGCGAAGGTCGATCAAGATGCGAGCGCCGCTTTGCAAAGCCTTGCTGCGGCGTTGAGCACGCCTGAGACCGGTGCCGAGCTCGTCGAGTTATCGCGCCCCGAGCTGCCCACGGGCAATCTGGACGCCAACACGCTCGCGCAGGTGCTAGGTGCTCTGCTACCGGAGAACGCGATCGTTTCGGATGAGTCGATCACCTCCGGATTCATG
Organism: bacterium; assembly: GCA_003354045.1. Classification (GTDB taxonomy): domain Bacteria; phylum Desulfobacterota; class Binatia; order UBA1149; family CAITLU01; genus PIVZ01. The sequence continues at coordinate 1,284 of PIVZ01000192.1, read as the reverse complement.
TTAATGGAGGCCACCGAAGGCTGTCCGCAGCACGACTGGTTGTTCCTGACCGGCGGCTGCCTCGGGCAGGGGGTCCCGGTCGGCATCGGCGCCGCGATCGCTTGCCCGGACCGCAAGGTCGTGTGTTTGGAGGGCGACGGAAGCTCCATGTACACGATTCAGTCGCTGTGGACCGCGGCGAGGGAGCAGCTCGACGTGACCATCGTCGTCTTCGCGAACCGCGCCTACGCGATTTTACAGTTCGAGCTGGCGCGCGCCACAGGGTCCGCCGACTTCGAACCGACTGCCAGAGATCTGCTCGACCTATCCAACCCGACTATCGATTTCGTCGCGCTCGCAAAAGGTCTGGGAATCGAAGCGAGCCGTGTTGCTACAAGCGAGGACTTCGCGCGAGCGTTCGGCGATGCGATGGAGCAACCGGGTCCAAAACTGATCGAAGTGGCGCTGTAGAGGAGAAGGGGGGTCCGCGACTTGCCCCCCCCCTCGCGGCCCCCCCTCGCGGAGTGTTTTTCAGTAACGCCCCGTAACCCATGTCCACGCCGCCCGTACGTCGAAAATATATGTGCCGGAGCGATTTGGGTCAGATCGGTTGACGATTAGACTCGAATGGGGTGTCGCCTCCAGTCCGAAACCACGACAAGCGGTCACAAATCAGGGGCCGTGGAGGGAAGACATGCCATCACGAATGGGTTCGCTGTTCGTCCTCGCGACAATGCTCTTGTCGCCATCTTTTGCCAGTGCGTTAGTCGAGTTTGACCCGATGACTGTCAAGCCCAGGTACAGAGCGCCGAGGAGGGCCCCCGAGGCCTCAGACTCGGTCAAGAAGCTCTTCAAGACCAAGTTCATCGCCAAGGGCGAGTTCACGCTCGGTGACGGCAACGATGGACTCGACACCGACAACGACGCGATTCGCGTGACCTTCGGTGAGTTCGAGCAGACGATCGAACCCGCCGAGTACGAGGTCAAAGACAACGGGAAGATCAAGTTCAAGAGCCGCGCCATCAACAGCTTGAAGGTCGTCTCGATCAAGCCGAAGGACGCTGGCTACAAGTACGTTGTGAGGGCGACAAAGCTCTCGATTCCCAGCCCCCGCATTCTGACCTTGTCGTTCGGTGACGACCTCGGCCAGATCGACCTGGCGAACGGCGTTCAAAAGTCTCCTGTCACCGCGACCGTGAAGGGGCAGATCGTGGTTCTGGCAGCGAATGGAACCTCACTCGTCGGCCTGGGCGGGGCGACGGTGATCATCGGGGGTCCGACCGGGACGTGGACTGCGGTTAAGAC
>PIVZ01000191.1 GCA_003354045.1 bacterium | reverse complement strand
GGCCGTTACGGGCCTCCGCCCGCTCACTACTTCGAAGAGTTGAATCCGGGCGGCGAGCCTGCGGCTCGTGATGTCGCAAGCGGCCCCGCGCGGTCGGAGTGAAGTGCCGGTTCGGAGTAAGGATCGGCTTTGTCGGTTCAAGTGGGCGAGGCGTTACCGACGGAGAGGCACGCTATGAAGCCATGGAAGGTCGCTAGTGTTCGTGGTCGATCGAAGGCGGTGGGATCAGGGCGGGCCGGGCGCGTGTATGCCGCGCCTGTTCGCGTCAACCGGCAAGACGCTCGGGCGAATCGTCCGCGTCCTGCGGCCGAGCGGTCCCGGCGTTCGGCTGGCTCGCGCCTGCGCCACTTGAATCGCCTTCCAGGCCGAGGAGTTGCGTGGACAACTGCACCGCTGAGCTGGCGCTGACGTTCTCGTCGTACCAGCGGGCCGCGTTGTCGATGACTGAGTCGACGAAGGCGTGGTCGTTGACGATCTCGCTGAATCTCTGCTCGATCTTGCCGGCCACCTCGACGGCATCGGCACTGCCGCAGCGAACGTCCACGCTCACGTAATGGTAGTCGGCGATCAGCTTGCTGTGTGCCTCGTTGCGAAGCCTCGGGCGCAAGACACAGGTGCCGCTGCCGAAGCACTCGATATCGCGATTGCAGATGTCGGCAAATCCGGGAAGCGACAGCATGAAGCGGTGCTCGGTGCTCTCACTGATGTATCGTTCGTAATCGACGATCTTGAAGTCCGGCCGTATCACCCCGCGTCTGCTCAGCTCTCTCAGGATGCGGCCGCGTTTGCCCCAGTCCGCCCCTCGGAAATAGAGCTCGCCGGAGGTGCGCGCAACGCCACGGTAGGCGCGCAAGCGGTCCTCGTGCTTGGGCCAGAACCTGTCGAAGTAGGTCCACCGGCGGACTTTTTCGTAACGCGGTTGATCGAACAGCTCGGGTAGGTACTGGCACTTGAGGACGCGCCTGCAACGGTCGTCGTCCACCATCAGTTCGAGCTCTCTGAGTTTCACCATATCGTGGCAATCCAGCGTGTAGTACTCTCCCGTGTCGTCGTCTTGCAGGAATGCCAAGGAGTCAAGGATGGTGATGCGCTCGGTTGCGGACGAGCCGGCCGACACGTCGAACCAGTTACGGTCTTCGAGCGTAACTTCGTAGCCCAGCCGGCGGAGGTGACCGGCGACCTCCACGAAAACGTGCTTGCGCCAGTCGTAGAACCGCTCGCCCAGGAATTCCTCCGGGTTGCAGCTATATAGTGTGTAACGCGGGCTCACTTGGCAGCGCCATCCTCGTGCAGATGCAGCCTCACAGTTTCGTCTAGTTTGCGCAACACTCGTAGTCGCTCAGTTCACGCGGCGCTCCCGGTCGCCCCAAAACTGTTCTCGCAGGGCCTTCTTGTCGGGTTTGCCGAGGGGCGAGCAGGGGATTGCATCGACGACGTCTACCGATTTCGGGGCCTGCACCGAACCCTTGGCCTTCTTGACCAGGGCTTTGAGCTCGGCCGGATCGACGGTCTGTCCCGGGCGGGCCACGACGACGGCCTTGACGGCTTCACCCCATGTGTCGTCGGGTACGCCGACGACGGCGACTTGTGCCACAGCCGGGTGGGTTGCGATGACGTCCTCGATCTCGCGCGGGAAAACGTTGAACCCTCCAGTCACGATCATGTCCTTCTTGCGGTCAACGATATAGAGGAATCCGTCTTCGTCGTAGCGTCCGACATCGCCGGTGTGCAGCCAGCCGCCGGCAAACACCTCCGCCGTTTGATCCGGCAGGCCGTGGTAGCCGGACATCACCAGCGGGCCACGAACGCAGATCTCTCCGGCTTCGCCGGCCGCGACCTCGTTATTGTCGTCGTCGAGGAGCGCCAGGCGAACCCAAGGTGTCGGCCGGCCGCACGACGCCAATCGTTCGGGCTTGTCGAGATCGTGATCGGCTTTCTTCAGGTGGGCCAGAACCATGGGCGCCTCGGACTGCCCGTAGCACTGGAAGAAGATCGGCCCCCATTTCTTGATACCCTCGGCAAGACGCGTTGGGCTCATGGCCGATGCTCCATAAACCAGGGTCTCGAGGCTGGAAATGTCGGCGGTCTCGGCCAGTGGAGAATCGAGCATCACGTAGATCATCACCGGAACGAGGAAGGTGGTGGTGATCTTGTGCTTCTCGATCATGCCGAAGAACTCTTCGGCCGAGAAACCCTGCATGGCGTAGAGCGCGCCGCCCTTCAGCAACGTCGGCACGAACAACGCGCCCGCCGCATGCGACAGAGGCGTGGCCACCAGCATGCGGATCTCTTCGGGGAACTCCCACTCCGCCATCTGAATCATCGTCATGGTCGCAGCCGAGCGGGCCGGAGATACGACCCCTTTTGGCTTTCCCGTGGTTCCTCCCGTGTAGATGAGTGCGCCCGCATCGTCGGGATCGACCTCGGCGGCGACTAGCGGCTGTGCAGTGAACCGATCGGCAAGCGCACCGTAATCGTCGGCCCTTTCATGCGGGCCGAAGGCGAGCAGGTTCTTTAGCGACGGGACCTGCTCCTTCAACTCGTGGGCGCGCTCGCCGAACAAGCCCGGGTCGTAAACGATCGTCTCGATCTTGGCGTCGTTGCAGACGTAGGCGTGGTCATCCAGCGAGCCCAGGGGGTGCAGCGGTGTTCCGCGGCAGCCACTGACCATCATGGCCGCCATGTTGTAGAGCACCTCGGGCCGGTTCGCGGAAAGCACCGCCACCGGCGAGCCCTTGCCGACTCCCTTCGATGCCAGCGCCTGAATGAACTGGCTGGCGCGTTCACGTACCTCTCGGTAGGAAGCAATCGTTTCTCCGAGAAAGAGGCAGGGACGCTCGTCGTAGCGGTTGAGACCTTCGACGACCATCTGACCCATGAGCGGCTGGTGATATATGGGATCTGAAGACATGACCTGTGAGTCCTCGCAAGTGAATTAGAACCGAATGGGTTGCGACCGGAAACCTACAACCGGTCGTGCGGCGATTCTAGCGAGGAATCCGCCCAGAGACCAAGGTGGCGATTCCGTTGCCTGTAAAGTGGCAAACGCGGCGGGCTTGCTGCCTGGTCGGACCTCACGACAAGTCGCGCGTGTGAGCTCATGAACGATGGACTGGACCGCACCATCCCAGTAGGTTCAGCCGCTCGGTCGGATGCGGCGGCTGTCGATTGTGTGGATATCGATCGAAGGAGGGAACGGGGATGCGAAATGACAAGGACAAGCTCTTCGAATTGGTGAACCTGATGAATGAGCAGTCCGAAACTCCGACCATGGTCACTGACGACCTCTTGTACGTCATCGACCCGGCGCTGGAGCCAGAAGAGGTTGATTTCCTCTTGAAGATGGGCGGCGGCAATCTCGCGCGCCAGCAGATCCATGCCAAGGTCGACCTCCCGGAAGCAACGATCGACGACTTACTGGAGCGGCTCCTGGACAAGGGGCATGTAGTCGAATTCGAGTCGGATTCGACCGGTGGCGAGCGCGTATTGCATTTGATGTCGCTATTGCCGGGATGGTTCGAGCTTTATCTGATGAGAGGGGCAGAGACCCCGGACAGAGTGGAGTTCTCGAAGCGACTGAGTGGCTACTTCAGCGCTGCGAGGGAGATCCCCTCCGAGGTCTTGAATGCGGTGATGCAGGATACCGCGCCGCATCGCTCCATGGCTGTGGCCAACCCTCCCGAGGCAAGATCCATCAGCATCGGAGATGCCGTCGAGCCGCCCGTCAGTGTGGTCTATCCGGCGCACAGCGTCCTGGGCGTGTTCGAGCAACTCGACGATGATGAGATCATCACCGTCGGGCACTGCTTCTGCCGGCAGCAAAGGAAGATGGACGACGACCCGTGCCGGCTCGATCTTGGCGACGAATCCTGTATAGCGCTAGGACCCGCGGCCGAGCACCTGATCAAGCGCGGATCAGCGCGCCGCATCAGCAAGGCCGAGGCTCTCGACCTCATAGAGGAGGTCGAGCGCAAGGGGGCCGTTCATCAAGTAGGGCGGATCGTACCGCTGAAGGACTTCAAGCCGAAGTACGAGGTGGACATCGTCTGCAATTGTTGCTGGGACTGCTGCGGGGTATTCGGAAACTACAGCCGGGGTAATATCCCGTTCGTGCTCAAGTCGTACTACCTCGCCGAGATGTCGGACGTAGACGCGTGCAACGGCTGCGGCATCTGCGAGGACTACTGTCCAGTACGGGCCATCATCGTCAATGAAGACGGGACGGCCGAGATCGCAGCCGAGATGTGCTGTGGCTGTGGGCTCTGCGTCTTGCACTGCCCGGAGGAATCCGTGCACTTGAGGCCGTCGGAACGCGACGTATTCCTCCCCGTTCTCGATGAGTCGCAGCGCCGGATCGCCTAGCCGCGAGCAGGCGTTCGATCCGACCGCTGTCCATCCGCAGGCGGCGGCGATCCCAACACTGCCGACGAGAGCTGTGAGGCCGCGGGGTGTGGTTGCTATTGAGGCCGAAGGGTCACCGTTCGGTCGTCAGAGGAGCTTGTTCGCAGCCTGAAACCCGTGCGAAAACAAGGAGTTATGGCCCAGATGGGTTCGCCGTTCAATAGTGTGAGCCAATTCGTAAGCGCACGCGTTCCGCGCTGCCGGTGTCAAAGACTCCTACGCACTCTGCCCGTTCGCGCTGAGAATGCGCTCGGCTGAGAATCACTCGGAAACGTCCAGAGCCCCGAGCGTTCGCAAAGAAGGGCTTGCAATCGCTAGGCAGGTGTGAGGGAATTTAGCCTGGCGCGGACGTAAGTGCCGTGGTTGTAGTTGGTTTGCCCGCCGGAGAGATCCCCATTTCTTCCCTGAGTAGTCAGCCCAGCCTTGCTCCCACAGAAGCTTCGCCGGTTCTGTGCGTCCCGGACCGCCGGGAACATCAAATGAAACATGTCGAAGCCGCCGACAAGGCGGGCGTTCGCCAAGGAGACTCATGCCCAAGAAAATCTATGTAGGAAATCTGCCTTTCAGCGCCACCGAGGAATCGTTGCGCGCCCACTTCGCCCAGCACGGTGAGGTACACTCAGTCGCCATCATCACGGATCGCGACACCGGCCGTTCGCGGGGCTTCGGCTTCGTGGAGATGTCGGACGCGGACGCAGGCAACGCCATTGCGGCGCTTGACCAGTCCGAGCTCGAAGGCCGCAGCCTCAAGGTGAACGAAGCGAAGCCACGCGAAGACCGCCGTTCGGGCGGTGGTGGCCGCGGCGGCGGCGGCGGCCAGCGCTGGTAGAGGCCGACTCGGGCTCGTTCCGAACGAGCCCTCACGTTTATTGAGAGGGCCCGGGTCACGAGACCCGTGCCCGGGCTCCTCTCGACGTGATCCCTCGTCCGTTTATCGTCGGCCTCCGGCCGCTGACCGTCACGAATGCAACGATGAAACCACGACCCAGTGCCGAGAAGCGCCGCAAGGAGAGGGCGCGCCAAGAGCGCAAGGAGGCCAAGGCCGAGCGCCGCGACCGGCGGCGTGCCGAGCGCGACGCACGTCCGGAGCCCGCGCCCGGAGTCGATCCCGACCTCGAAGGAATCGTAGCCGGTCCCCAGCCGCTGTCCCCTGAGGTCCTCCCGCCCGAATCAGAGCCGGACTCCTAGCCTCTGGTGTGCCCATCCTCTCCATAGGAGAGGATTACAAGACAAATCTTTCCCCTGTCGTCTCAGGCTCTGCGACCTGGCGTCTGCCCTGCGTTAACTCCGCGATGATTTCAGAGTCGCTTTCGTGCAAGCGGTGTGCTCCCGAATCGAAGAAGAAATTGCAGTACCGAAACGTGCTCGCGTTGGGTAAGTGCGTTCAGCTTGGGCTATAGAGGTCGGGGTGCATGGCCTGCGAGTGCAGGGCTTGCCGAAGCTGCAGGCCTGCGGCCGCGGTGCCGCGGTAAAGAGGTGAATCTCATGAGTACACGGGCAGGTAATTCGAGGAAGTTCGCAGTCGTGGCGGCGATTCTTGCCGCCCTCGCGGTGGGCGGCCGGGCTCAGGCGGTCGAGACAGGGGGCATCTTCGGGGCCCTCGAAGGGTTGTTCGGCGAGAGCTCGACTTCGGGAATCGCCGAGCTCACGACGGAGGAAATATCGGGCGGGTTGCGTGAGGCGCTTCGTATAGGGACCGAACGGGTCATAGAGCAAATCGGTCGGACAGACGGCTTCAACGCCGACCCTGCGATTCATATCCCGCTTCCGAGCGCACTCCAGAAGGCGCAGTCGGTATTGCAGACGATCGGCATGTCGGGTCTGGCCGACGACCTGGAGCTCAAGCTCAATCGCGCTGCGGAGGCCGCCGTGCCCGAGGCCAAGAAGCTCTTCTGGGATTCGATCACCGAGATGACGCTCGACGACGTGCACAACATATACGAAGGGCCGAACGATGCAGCCACGCAGTACTTCAAGGCGAAGATGTCGGGGTCGTTGGCCGAGCGCATGGCGCCCATCGTACACGACACCATATCGGAGGTCGGCGCGGTCCACGCCTACGACGCAATGATCGATCGGTACCGCACGGTGCCCTTTGTCCCCGATGTCAAGACCGATCTTACCGGCTACGTAGTCGAGAAGGCACTGGACGGAACCTTCCATTACGTGGCTTTGGAGGAAGCCAAGATTCGTGAGAACCCCGCCGCGCGCACGACCGAACTGCTGGAGAAGGTGTTCGGCTCCGCTAATTGAGCCGAACGCCCGCCGGCCACGGCGAAACGTGCGCGCTATGGCTCAGCGAGAACGACGTCAGTATGGCTAGGTCAAGGAGACCCCAATGCCTGATCAATCATTTGATGCGGTGATAATTGGCGGTGGGAACAAGGCGCTGTTCCTCGCCATGTATCTGATGAAATACGGTGGCATGAGCGTTGGGATCTTCGAACGACGGCACGAAATAGGTGGGTGCCTGGCTACTGAAGAAATCTCCGCCCCCGGCTTTCGCGGCAATACTCACGCCAACATAATCCTGCCAGTGTACTACGCTCCCATTTATCGTGATTTCCCCGAATTCTGGGACTACGGCGCTCAATGGGAGCAGTACCTGTGCTCCGACGGGGCCGCTTTTGCCGACAACGATACCTGCCTCGCCGTCTATAGCGTCAAGCATGACCCGAGCCAGGAGCGCACCGCGAGTGAGATTGCACGTTTCTCACAGAGAGATGCCGAGAACTGGCTCAAACTGTGGCAGACGTTCCAGAGTGACGAAGTCATTCAGGTGATGATCGATCAGTTCTTCTATCCCCCGGAGCAGGCCGCTGGACCCGAGTTTGACGAGAGACAGATGGGCGTATTCGGGAAGCTGATGGAAGGCGACCTCGTCCCGGATTCGCTGACCCTGAAGTCCTCTGCGCTGCGCCAGATCCGCGAAATGTGGGAGAGCCAGGAGTTGCAGTACTGCCACGCGCGGTTCGTTGCTTCCGCAGCATCGGATGTCAACGATCCCGGAATTGGCATGGAGACCGTTGCCCTGGCGGCCCAGCTTCCGCTGCTCGGTTTCAACAAGGGCGGTACGCATCAGATAGCCCACGCTGCACATCAGATCCTGGTACAGATGGGGTGCAGGTTCTTCACCAATGCGGACGTGGAGAGAGTCACCATCGAGAATGGTGCAGCAACCGGCATTCGTCTTAGTGACGGTTCCGAGATCGGCGCCAACAAACTGGTGGTGTCCGCAGGCCTCAGTCCGGAGCAGCTCGTATTCGACATGATCGGGCGGGACCATTTCCCCGACAAAGTAGCGCGTCGTGTCGAGTTGTTGTCGTCCACGCACATCGCCTGTTTGATGTGGTGCAGCTTTGCCCTTCATGAAGCGCCGAAGTACAAGGCCGAGGCCTTCAACCCCGATATCCGTGAAACATTCTGGCTCGGGCTCGGCACGGACGCCGATCCGGAACACATTGCCAACGAGTGTCGCTGGATGAACCTGGGCAAGTTCCCCCCACTCGAAGACTTCAGCCCTGTCGTGTGTTGTCACAGTCTCGTAGACCCGGCTTTCGCTCCCCCGGGGAAGCATGTTGCCCAGAACGAAATGCAGTCGCCGCCCGCCAGTGCTCATACGGAGAAAGAGTGGTTGGAGATCAAGAAGCGATACATCGACGACATGATGACCGTCTGGCAGAAGTACGCTTCC
>PIVZ01000782.1 GCA_003354045.1 bacterium | reverse complement strand
GGCCAACGCCCTGGTCCGTCTCACGCAGGTGCAGGGCGTCATCCCGACCGCATCGTTGCAGCGCAACGCCGGCGACTTTCGCGAGAGCGTTGATTTTCTCGCTTCCAACGGACTGATCGAGGTCATCAAGCGCGGCCGTGAAGAAGTATTGGTGGTAAAAGAGAACAAGCGACTGGCCCTCGACTTCTACAAGAACAACTTGATCCACGCTTTCTTGACGCCCTCCCTGGTGAGCTTCTGCTTGCTCGAAGGTGTGCCCGAGGACGATCTGCCGGATCGGGTGTGGTGGTGGCTCGAGCTGTTCCGTTACGAGTTTGCGCTGCCGACCCGACATGAGGTGGGCGAGCAGGTGGCACAGTCGGTCGCGCACCTGCGCTCAGAGGGCGCACTGACGGAGAAGGGGATTGACCGCGAGCACCCGCTGGTGCGTGCCACCGTGAACACGCTGGAGAACTTCCGTGAGGGCTACTATGTGGTTGCCAGGACGATCTGCGACCACCTGCCCGAAGACGGGGTTACCGTCAAAGCTCTGCTTGCCGATTTGCGCAAGAGTTACCGCACCTGCCTGCTGCTCGGTGAGGTCGTAAAGCCCGAGGGGGCCACGGACATGGTTTTTCAGAACGCCGTGAACCGCTTCGTGGAGCTCTCCTTCATCGCCACTGAGGCTCGTGGCCGCAGCGGTCGCGAGAAATGGATAGTACGTGGAGACGACTACGAGGCGGTGCCCGCGTTTACAGACCGGCTCGGCGATTGCCTGCGCCTCTACGAGGGCCGGCCGCATCGACGGCGGGTGCAGGCAAGCTGAGGAGAGAGGGAATGAAGGAGAGCGATCTCAGAGAAAGGCTCAAAGAGGCGATGCGGGCCAAGGACAAGGTGCGCACTGCGACGTTGCGCAATACGATAGCTGCGCTCAAGAACAAGGCGATCGAGAAGAGGGTCGAGGTGCTGCCGGCGGCTGACGCGCTCGCGGTCATACAGCGCGAGGCGAAGCAGTGTCGCGAGACTCTCGATTTTGCGCGCAAAGCCGAGCGAGAAGATACCGTGGCCGAACAAGAGGCGGTGCTGGCCATCTTGGAGGAGCTACTTCCCAAGCAGCTTTCCGGGGACGAGCTGCGTGCGGTCATAGGGGCGATCCGCGAAGAAACGGGGGCGGCCAAGATCGGGCCGATCATGAAGGCCTTATCGGAGCGCCATGCCGGCTGCTACGACGGCAAGACGGCCAGCGCGGTGGTGCGCGAGGTCCTTGCCAAAGCCGATGCCGAAGCCGATTGACAGCCTGCCTGGCCGTCCGTAAGATTCGCCCGCACCGTATGTCTCGCCAGCTACCCATCGTCGAGAAACTGCAGGCCGACCTCGCCGAACTTCGCTACGAGTTCACCGTCGAGCTGCCCAAGGTGATCCTGGTTGCCCGCGAGCATGGCGACCTGAGCGAGAATGCCGAGTACCACGCGGCCAAGGAGCGCCAGGGGTTCGTCAATGCGCGCATGGCCCAGATCGAGCAGCGGCTGCGAGAGCTGTCCCTCTACAACTGGTCGTCCATCCCGACCGATGTCATTGGCTATGGCAGCAAGGTGGATCTCGAAGACGTCGATAGCGGAGAGAGCGTGTCCTACAGCGTCGTCTTCGCCGAAGAAGTGGACACGGCCGGCGGCACGATATCGATGACCTCCCCGGTGGGGCAGGCGCTTCTCAATCGTGCCGAGGGCGATGAGGTCACCATCCGACTGCCGAGCGGGACGAAGACCTACGAGGTGCTTAACGTCGTCACGATCCACGACAGCACGGACGATTGAGGCGGCTGCCATCGGCCGCGTCGAGGAGGCCCCAATGGATACTTACCAGAGCCTTCCGGCAATGTTCTTAGAGTCCGCGCGGCGTGGAGGTTCCCAGCATCGATGCATGTCGAAGCGCGGCGCGGCCTATAGAACCACTAGCTGGGCCGAGTTTCGTGCTGCAGTCGAGGAGATCGCCTCGGGGCAAATTGAGTTCGGAAGAGA
>PIVZ01000781.1 GCA_003354045.1 bacterium | reverse complement strand
TGATCCAGGCAATCAGGGCGGGCACGACAGCGTGCATGGTGGTTCTCGGCTCCGGCAAGGGAGAAAGGCTGGAGTCTACCATCAAGGAACGCACGCTGGACGGACGATGGCCACCGGACTAAGATCCATTGGAGCAACGCCTGCGAGTTGTCTGGAGGGACTGTCTCGATGAACGATCGATTTGCCCGGGTGAAGGACCTGCTGCTTGCAGTGGCCGATCTGAGCGAAGGCAAACGGCGAGCATACCTCGACAAAGCCTGCAAGGACGATCCGGAGCTCCGAGGCGAGGTCGAGGCAATCCTTGCCCACGACGGGGAGTCCGGTCCGCTGAAGACCGCCGATGCATCCACGCACGGGCTGCAGCAAGTGACTGATCACATAGCCGGCTACAAGATCCTGCAGAAGATCGGCGAGGGCGGGATGGGGACGGTCTACGAGGCGCAGCAGACCGAGCCGATCCGCCGGCGCCTCGCTCTCAAGGTCATCAAGCTGGGCATGGACACCCGGCAGGTCGTTGCCCGCTTCGAGGCCGAGCGGCAGGCCCTGGCGATGATGGACCACCCGCACATCGCCAAGGTCTTCGACGCCGGAATCACCGAGGACGGCCGCCCCTACTTCGCCATGGAGAACGTGTCGGGCGTGACGATCACCGACTACTGCGATCGGCACCAGCTGCCCACGGACATGCGGTTGCGCCTCTTCGCGCAGGTCTGCGACGCAGTGCAACACGCCCATCAGAAGGGCATCATCCATCGCGACATCAAGCCCTCCAATGTCCTGGTGGCGGTGGCCGGCAACGAGCCGGTCCCGAAGGTGATCGATTTCGGCGTGGCGAAGGCGATCGCGCAGCCGCTGACCGAGCACACGGTCTTCACCGAGCATGGGCAACTGATCGGCACTCCGGACTACATGAGTCCGGAACAGGCCGAGATGACCGGACTGAATGTCGACACCCGCACCGATATCTACTCACTGGGAGTGTTGCTCTACGAGCTCCTGGTCGGAGCGTTGCCCTTCGACAGGACGACGTTGCGTGAGGCAGGATTCACGGGACTCCAACGCATCCTGCGTGAAGAGGAACCGCCGCGACCGAGCACGCGTCTGACCTCGCTCGGGGACGATTCGGCCGTGGTCGCGCGCAAGCGGCAGACGGATCGCGCCAGGCTCCTGAGCCAGCTGCGGGGTGATCTCGACTGGATCACCATGAAGGCACTCGAAAAGGATCGCACGCGGCGGTATGCGGCGGCGTCGGAGTTCGCGGCGGACGTGCAGCGATTCCTGGATGATGAGCCGGTGCTGGCGCGGCCGCCGAGCACGATCTACCGCATGCGGAAGTACGTGAAACGCCACCGGGTCGCCGTGGGCTTCGCGGCGACGATACTGCTCGGTGTGATTCTGGCATTCGCGCTGGTCACCGTCCAGAACGCGAGGATCGCAACGGCAAGGGACGAGGCGGTGCTGGCGATCACCTCGCTCGAGGAGATGCTGGCCTCGGTGGATCCAACGAAGAGCGGCCACGACGTGACTGTTCGAGAGACGCTCGACGAGACCGCGAAGACGATTGGAGTGAAGTTCAAGAACCAACCGCTGGTCGAGGCCCGCCTCCGCCACACCGTGGGGAAGACCTATGACGCGCTCGGTGAATACGACGCCGCGGAGATGCACCTCCGGAGGACGGTGGAGATCCGACACGACCAGCTCGGTATAGAGGATCCCGCGACGCTCGAAGCCAGGAACGACCTGGCCATCGTGTACCATCATATGGTCCGTGGCGAGGAGGCCGAGAAGCTCACCCTGGAGACCCTGGAGATCGCGCGCCGGTTCCTCGGGGAGGAGCATCCAACGACTCTGCGCTCGATGTGGCTGTTGGCGGGCGCGCGTGGCTGGCAGGGCCAACACGAGGAGGCGGAGACGCTCTTCCGAGAGACCCTGAAGATCCAGCGCCGCGTCCTCGGGGAGGAACATGCGGAAACTCTGCGTAGCATGCTGGGCCTGGGC
>PIVZ01000190.1 GCA_003354045.1 bacterium | reverse complement strand
CAGGCGCGGCCTACCGTTGGCGGCTGCCGCAAAGAGGGTGGGGCGCAAGGGGCTTTTCGGAATCGCGGCCATTGTGACGCCCGACACGTTGCTTCGCTGGTTGTGTCTCCCGAAAACCTCATCCGCACATAGATCATTGACGTACTGCCGCGCCGAAGGAAGGCTCGCACCCGGTGTTTCGTTTGTTTGTCAGGACGTTGTTCGATTCGTTCCGTTCTCGTGCGTCCCTGGAGGCGGAGAACGTCGCGCTGCGACACCAAGTCGCGGTGCTCAAGCAGCGGCTCGGCCGTGGCCGGGTCCGCCTGTCTTGGCACGACCGTATGTTCTGGGCATGCCTTTCCCGGGCCTGGTCTGGCTGGCGTGGAGCTCTCGTCATCGTTCAGCCCGAGACCGTGCTCCGGTGGCATCGGGAAGCGTTCCGGGCCTACTGGCGCCGGAAGAGCCGACCGCGTGGAGGACGCCCTCGCATCGACCGGGAGGCGCGCGAGTTGATCGTTCGGTTGCAGCGGGAGAATCCGTTGTGGGGTGCGCCACGCATCCACGGCGAACTCCTGATGCTCGGCATCGAAGTATGCGAAACGACGGTGTCAAGCTACCTTCAGAAGCTGCCGCGGCCACCGTCTCAGAACTGGCGCACCTTCGTCCACAATCATCTTCACCAGTCGATCGCGATTGACTTTGCGGTCGTGCCGACGATCCGGTTCTCGTTGCTCTACGTCTTCGTCGTGCTCGATCATCGCCGACGTCGGATACTACACGTCAATGTGACCGCGAACCCATCTCTCGTTAGCTAAGAATTCGCCGGTGGGCCGTCTGCCATCGTCGCGGAGGGGTGGGGCGGTTGTGGCGTCCCCAGAGGCAGGTGGTCTTCATCACCGCTATGAGCGGTTGGCGGCGTGATGTTGGGTCGGATGGGGTTTGTGGGAGGCACAGGTCGGATACGCCAGGGCCACGAGTTCGTCGAGAGCCACGGTCTGCAAACCAATTGCAAACAGACTCGCAAGACAACACGGGTTACAGGCGGAACTCTACCGGGCGAATACGCGCGCAAATGGCCGCCTGAACAGGCATGTAGGTGAACGCGGGAACTCCTGGTACAGGCGCCAAACGCACTTGAAAACCGGCGACGGGCAACCGTCCGGGGGTTCGAATCCCTCCCCCTCCGCCATTTTGACCGGCCCGCATCGCGGCCGTTTATCAATCCTATCTATACCAAGCGTCGAAGCGTACGTGATCGTTGTGGGTTGTCGTCGTGAACTCGCCGGTCCAGCATTCGTTCTCGGTGTTTACCAACTGTACGGTCAGGGCGGTGTCCACGGCGAAGAACGAGGTCGGCGTTGCCGGTACCGGGGTGGGGACCTCCGCTCCGCGCGCGACCAGTCGAATCTTGGCCATATCGCCGCTGCCGGTGTCCAGCTTCAGTTTGCGAACGCCGTCCGCCGCGTGCGTGCGGTCGCGATAGAGGTAGCTTCTGCCCCCTTTGGTTACCCACAGCGGGCCTTCGGGCACGACAAGGCTGATCCGGAGCTCGGGCACGCTTGCGAGTTCGTCCCACAGGCAGAGCCCGTAGCGGGTATCCACGTCGGGCGTGCCGAAGGCCGCAAACGGTGTCGTGTCTCCGCTGTGCCACCTGAACTTGAACAGATCCCTGCGCTCGCCTTCTTTGTTGCGGATCACGACGCGGGCGAGTCGTGCCTCCCTGCATCCGGGAAGAGGCTCGCTCGTGCAAAGCTGCAGCGGGGCGCCGTCCAGACGGGCAACCCACACGGCGCCGCGACTGGCTCCACCGGTGGCGTCTTGCGGGGCGCCGATCAGTAGCTCGCCGATGTCGTCTCCATCGAGGTCTGTCAGCGTCGCAACGGCACTGCCAAACTCGTCGTAGTTGGATAGGTCACCGTCGAACCCCCCACGCCCGTCGCTGATTTTCTGGTAGGCGCGTACGCTGCCGTCCTGGTTCAGGAACAGCGCCCACACGGCACCATGCTGGGTGCCACGGTCATCATCCAAGGGGGCGCCAGCGACGAGGTCCACGATACCATCCTCGTCGAGATCGCCCGGCGCGGTGACGGATATGCCGAAGCCATCTACGTTGTCGAGTTCGCTTCCGAGGCCGCCCTCGGTCGAGCTTATCTTTGCATGCTCGCGCACCGTGCCGTCGCTTTCGAGGAAGAGAAGCCAGACTGCGCCGCGGTCGAGGCCGCCGTCGTCGTCGTTGCTGGCTCCAACGGCAAGGTCGGCCGTGCCGTCGCCGTCCAGGTCACCAGGAGATACGACCGAGATGCCGAAGTAGTCGAAGAACTCGACGTCGCCGATGAAGTTGCCTTCGAGGTCACTGATCTTCTGCTCGCCGAGAGCGGTTCCGTCGGCTTGCATGAACAGTATCCACACCGCTCCTCGGTTGGAGAAGATGGTGGAGCCGCCGCCGCCGTCGTCGTCGAAAGGAGTGCCCACGGCCAAGTCGAACACGCCGTTGCCATCGAGATCGGCCACTGGTGCCACCGCCGAGCCGAAGCCGTCGGATTCGTCGAGCAGGCCGCCGAAGTTGCCGGCGGTGGCGCTCAGTTTCTTCGAACTTTTCACCGTGCCGTCACTCTGCAGGTAGAGCAGCCACACGGCGCCCGCGTCGGTGACGCCGTCGTCGTCCCTCGGTGCTCCCACCGCAAGCTCGGGTAACGTGTCTCCGTCGAGGTCCGGCAGTCGCGCTACGGCGGTACCGAAGCGATCGCTGTCGTCGAGGGGCCCGGCGAAACCACCTTGAGAGTGGCTGATCTTCTGCTTCGACTTTACAGTGCCGTCCGCGTTGAGAAACAGGATCCACACCGCACCGCGGTTTGCGCCGCCGTCGTCATCGCCCGGTGCTCCGACCGCGGCGTCGGCTATGCCGTCGCCGTCGAGGTCGCCGAGGCCGGTGACGGCGGAGCCGAAGACGTCTCCGTTGGCGAGCACCGCGCCGAGTCCGCCGACCCCGTCGGCTATCTTGACTTCATCGGCGACCCTGCCGTTGCTTGCTGCTGCGATCGCCATTCGTGGCTGCGACAAGCAGCAAAGCGCGACTGTGGCTGCCGCGATAGCGAACGCGACCGGGACGTACCTTCCACGGTTGAACCACGAGCCCCCGGCCTCTTCGTCGTGCGGGGTTCCTCTCAGTGGCGCTGCCATTGCCGCTTCCACGTCGTGTCTCCGGCTACTGCCCGACGAAGGGCTGGTGCAGTAGGGTTGCGCCGGTCCGTATGCGCATCTGTCGGGTGGCGCCCATAAACGACCCCTCCCATTGCGAGTCATTGCCCACGAGGATGCGTCTTGCGGCCGGACAGTAGAACGAGCCGGAGCCGGTGACGGTACGGCCGACTCGGCAGTTTCCCGTTCCCTTGCCATAGAAGAGCAGGTTCTCCGGTAGTAGACCGCCGGCGAGTACGATCTCGGCGCCGAAGCCGATCCTTATGGTGCGGGCCGCGCGTAATACGACCACGTCGGTCGCGCCGGCCGTGATGGTCAGCGTGCTGCGCCCCCCTACGCGCAGCTTGGTCATGTCGATCACCGCAGGCTGCGGGTCTCCCGTGGTGTCGATCGCACCGCTCCCACGGCGCCGGATGACCATGGTGCCTCGGTCCTCGGTCTGGGTAAGGCCATCGAGGACGGCGGCCGCGGCGGCCATCTTGGTCTGGTCTGCGGCGCACAGGACAACGAGATCGCCGGTACCGGTGGTGTCTACGAACGCTCCGGTCTCGGCTCCCAGCTCATCTACCCTGGCAACGATCTGGCCGCCTGCAACGAGGGTCTCCGTCGTGCCGGGTACGAACGCGTAGCTCCCGGTCGTCACGTCGGCGCCGCCGGTCGCAATGTCGCCGTCTACCTGGGCCTCGGTCCGGAACAAGATGCCGGTGCCGGCCGCGGCGGTTGCCGCGATGGAGGCCCCGGCGGACAAGACGCCGTTGAGCTGTCCCTCGTCGCCGCACAGGCCTCCGGTCATGCTGGATCCTTTCTCGGCGCGCACTTTGACGGTTTGCGCCGGGGCGCCGGCCAAGCCGAACCAACGGCACGACGGCGCCAGCGTCGTCTCCGCGCTGGCCACGCATTCGCCGGTCACGCAGGTGGCTGCGAGCGTGCAATCCGAACCGTCGCTGCATGGGTCGCCCTCGTTTATTGCCGTCACGGCGCACTCGTCGTTGCCCTCGTCGCACTCAGCCTCGGAGCAATCACCGCCGCCAAGGCTCGAGCAATCGATTGCCGTTCCGCTTTGACAGTCATCGATTGAATCGCAGGTCTCGGCGCCGTTGCAGTACAGGCTGTCGTCGCAGTTGGCATCGTTGGCCGTATTGGTGCACGTGTCGGTGTCTTCGTCGCACGAGTCGTCGGTGCAGGTGACGCCATCGTCACAGGGATCCGACCCGTCGCTGCAGCGGCCCTGGTCGCAGGTCTCGTCTCCGTTGCAGAAGATCTGGTCATCGCAGTCGGCGTTCACACTGCACTCGGGAACGAACACCGTGAAGTTGAGCTTGCGCCACTGCTGGTAGCCTGACAGCGGAGGCTCGACTACCCATGGCTCGGTGCGCCCGTTGGTGCTGAAGCCACCTGCCGCATCTTGGTCGCTGATGGCTATGTCATATTCCAGGAAGTCCCCGCCGGCCGGGTTGAAGGTGTAGGGGTTCGGACAGTTGAGGCTACCCGGACAGGTGCTCGTGTTATCGATGATGGATGCGATCGGTACCGACAGCTCCAGTACCATCCTGTCGCCGCTGAAGATGCAGCTGGCGCCTGCGTGGTTGCAGCCAGCGCCGCTGGTAGTGTCGAGGAACATCGCTGCCGGCCAGCCGTTGGCGTTTATGTAGGCCTCCCAGTTCATGTTGTCGAAGGGACCGTCGGGGTTAGCGCCCGGACCGCATATATTGGGATAGGCTTCGATGACGCCGTAGAGGTTGGTGGCGTCCCAGAGGAAGCGTCCCTTGGCGCCGGAGAGATTCCACGCGCTGGCCCCGCAATCACTCGGGCCCGTTTCGAACTCGACCTCCGCTATGTCCCATTCGCCGGCAGTGATGATGCCGTCGATCGTTGGCGCTACCGCGGTATCGACGACCGAGGCCGACGCCGGTGTGACCAGGAGCAGCAAGCCGGCAGACAGTAGCGCTACGGCCAGGCTGCAGAAGCGCGCCGGGCCATGCAGCCGTGAGGAGTGGCGGCAAGTACGACGCTGTAGAGGAGTAGATAACGGAACCGAACTAGTGAAACAGAAAAGAGAAGACATGGGCAAAACCCTCCTTGCCGTGTCGATACTTCATCCAGGTGGTTCAGTGCGCCGCTTGCCTGGGGTGCCGAGCAGCAGCTTTCCGGCCGTGGGGGGGCGGGCAGACCATTCCCGTATCCGCGTTCCGCCCCAGTACCACCGCGCACCATACTCCTCCCGGGGGGCGCCACGCAAGCGGAAACGGCTGCCCCGCGAGCTTGGGCCAAGCGGGCCTCCCAATTGACCGTGGACGGGAGCCAAAGGATCGCCTTCGCCCGAGGCCAGCTCGAGTTGCTCGATGCGTGGGCGACTTCGGGGGACGTCCAGGTGAAGCTTCCCAAAGAAGAACCGGCCCACCCGAAATTCGAGTGGGCCGGCTGCGGTGCGGATAGGTGCCGTAGGAGGATCAGTTGAAAAGGCGGCTCGACCCCTCCACGGCGAATCGGGGTCGGGCCGCCAAGGCACGTGCTACCGGCCACGGTGAGCCGGCGGGCACGGGCCGTTTCTTGTAAGCTAGGTCGTCGAGACTTTCTTGCTCCTATGCGGCTCGGTCGTAGCCGTCTTCGTCGTCGCTTACGCCTGTGCTCATTGCTTCGAGCTCATCGATAGCGATCGGAACAGGGAAGGGGCTGAGCCCGACCCGAATACTTTCGGTGTCGCCGGTGAGCTCACGTCTTAGCAACTCGCGCTGCTTCCACTCCATGAGTCTCTCGCGCAGGCTTACGGGATTGATGCCGAGCATGTCGCAGATCAAGTTGAAATCGAACGGGGCGTCACAGGTGTCTTCGCAGATCCACTCTTCGGCCTCTTCGTACAACTCCGTTTGCTCGCGACGCTCGTCCCCGAGGTTTCTGTAGAAATTCTTGATGCCGTCCTCGAGGACGGCATACATGAGGGCTTTCTCGCCGCGCAGCCCGTCATCGTTCTTTTGGGCGGCGAAATACTGTCCTGGCAGAGTCAGGTCGGGGGAGGCGTACTCGGACAGTGAGTGGATCGAGAGATAGTTCCCGCTGTGGTGGTTGTGAGGCGGTTTGCGCTCCCCATGGCAATGCCGCCGTGGATGGTGCTTTGCTGGTGCATGGCTTTGCTCCTTTGCAACTCCGCACATGAGTGGGTCCAAGAAGCGTGCCGGTGGAGGGTGTAGGGAAAACAGTAAGTTAGCGGGCCGCTGCGTGGTCTGACCGAAGGCGAGATGTATCAAACTGAGAGCGGAGTATCGAAATGATACGTGGCTGCGTGACTGGCGCAGTGGCCGGCGGATCGCCAGCGGCTAGAGGGGCAGGCGATTCGCAGCCTGTCGGCGGACGGGGAGGCCGGTGGCAGCGGTTGGGCCGCAAACGATACCGGCCCACCCGATGATTCGGGCGGGCCGGCCAAGGTGGCGGTTAGGGGCCACTGAGGGATGTTTGGGGGGGCGGCTCGAGCCCTCCACGGAGATAAAGGACTCGAGCCACCAGAGCACGCGCTACCGTCAATTCTCAGGCGGCGTGTACGAGCCTCTCTTCGCGGGCGAGATCGTCGAGACTGATCGATACCGGCGCATCCCAATCGTCGCCGTCCTCGAGCTCCTCGCCCGTATCGCCGTCGTCCATGTCCGAACCCATGACTTCGATCTCTGAGAGATCCACCGGAGCCGGGAACGGGCTGCGGCCGACCTGAATGCTGGCGGTGTCGCCCGTGAGCGCACGCCTCATCATCTCGGCCTCCTTCCACTCCAGAAGACGTTCGCGCAGGCACTTGGCATCAATGCCGAGCGTGTCGCAAATCGCGCTGAAGGCGAAGGGATAGTCGTAGGTGTCCTGGGAGATCCACTCCTCGGCCTCGTCGAACATCTTCTTGTACTTGCGCCGCTTGGCGCCGACGTTCTTGTAGAAGCATCGGATGCCGTCCTTCAGCACGGCATACATAAGGGCCTTTTCGGCGCCCAGTCCGTCGTCGATCTGATCGGCGCTGAAATACTGTTCGGGTAGTGCGACGTCAGGCGTCAGGTAGTCGGCCAACGACGGGCTGAGAAGAAAATTGCCGCCGTACGGGTTTGGAGCCGGTCTGATGCTCCGGTGGCCATTGCGTCCCTGGGTCGTGGTTGTTGCTGCTTGCATGGCTCTGTCCCTCCACCCCTTACATAACAAGAAGCGTGCCGCTTTTCTGAGGCCGGACCATGGAGGCTCTGCGGGCCTCGAAAGCCAAGGCACGGGGCCGACAATGCTTCCTGTCGGTGATCAAGGCCAATCTAATTAAATATGCCTAAGCATTGATAACCACGGAGGTTTCGCGCGTGGAGAATGCCTCGACCCAGGCTCGGCTTCTGCCATTTACCGCGCGGGAATTATGCTGCAGTCGAGGCTTGCTCCTTTGCGTCATCGACTCCGACGTTTCGTGCATAACTGCGCTAACGGTTGAGGCCTTGCAGGGCTGCCACTACTATAAGGAATGACTCGAAGCCTCAGGGGAACTCGGCCTCGCGCCGCGGTTTCGCGCCACATTCCCCCCTTCGCCGCGAGTCAGCCCGTGCCGGTCCAGCCCTGAGGTGAGTAGCTCCGCCCCCCTCTGCGCCTTCCCCGGCCGTGAGGTCCGGCGCGCCGCCTCTCCGCCGAACCCCGGTTCGGCCGGGCCGCCCGCGTGGCCCCGCGGTGAATCACACCGTTGCGATTGACGGATGCCATAAAGTTCTTGTAAGTAAATCTCCAATTGTTCCAAATCATGAAGAAGGCGATTTATGGACTGTAGGGATTGTCATGACAGATAATTCCAAATATGGTTGGGGTGGTAGAAATATGAAAGAACATTTCTTTGTTGAAGATTGGCCGAAAGGAAAGGATTGTCCTTTTCCTGGTGCAAACGATGATAATTATAATCTCTTGAAAGGATACGGTATTGATACCCATTTCTTAAACGCTGGTAAAAAAAGCG
>PIVZ01000780.1 GCA_003354045.1 bacterium | reverse complement strand
CGTGACGCGATCGCCACCGACCGTTTCGGCAATGTCAGCGAGCACGGAAAGCGTCGTCACAACGTTGAGCTTGCCGTTGCCCTCCTCCGCCTTGGCATTGTCACAGCACGCAACGACGACCAGTCCCGCGAAAGCGGCAACGCCTCCGAGAGCCAACCGCTCGATCGCACCGTCCTTGCTCGCGCGCCTCATCGGTTCACCCAGTAAGGCTCAACCGGATGCGAGCCGAATACGAAGTTGACCTCGAGCCAGCCGGTATCCAGGCCGTCGCGCTCATCCAGATCGCTCTCGGTGTGCTCGTAGCCAAGCCGCAGGCGCAAGAACTCGCTCGTGTAGTAGGTGAGAAACACACCGAGTGCCTCGCTCTCGAGCTGTTCGTCGGCGATCTCCTCAGTGAAGTCGTAGCGTCCGCCAAGATAGAGGTTGCGATCGAGCTGATACTGCAACCACGTGTAGTAGCCGAGTGCACTCACCGCGTTGCCATCGCTCATGTCCACGTCTGCCGAAAACAGTTCACCGCCGAAAATGAAGGAACGCCACTCACCACGGCCGAAGGGCTTCCACTTGTAGGTGAGATCCACACCGTAGAGCTCGGCATCGAGGTCATCCTCTTCGCCCGCCGAGCCTAGATAGACAGTGGACCCCACCTCCAGATCGTGGCCGGCGGCCAGGTCCCAGAACCACGCGAGATGCGCCAGATAGGCCGGGTCGTCGCCTTCCTCGTCGCCGCTCATGGGTAGCTCGCCATCGTTGAAGGTTGCGAGGGTTGCCGTCAACGAATTCGCGTCGCCGGGAGTCGGGACGAAGAACTCGCCGGAGAGGCCGTCTCCGATGAAGCCCTCCTCTCCGAGAAAAGTCTGCAAGGAGAGCGGCCGAGTTATCTGCGGCAGATCGTGGGTGTGTATCTTGTTGAAGCGGCCGAAGGTGGGACGGAATCGGCCCGCCTTGAGCTTCAGTCCCAAGGGGGCGCCGTCGAGCAGGGGCAGCTTCTTGAGAGTGACGTAGCCTTCTTCGACGGAGGT
The DNA here is from genome assembly GCA_003354045.1 of bacterium. Taxonomy (GTDB): domain Bacteria; phylum Desulfobacterota; class Binatia; order UBA1149; family CAITLU01; genus PIVZ01. The sequence continues at coordinate 983 of PIVZ01000780.1, read as the reverse complement.
TTCGTAGTCGCCTGGCACTTCGGACTCCAGAGCAACGATGATCACGCCGTCCGCCCACGGGTCGATCGCCGCGCGAAAATCGAGCTCGACCTCACGCAGGTTGAAGCGGTCGCCGATCGAGTCGCCGTCTTCGTTTTCGACCCTCTTATCGTCCACACGCCCGACAAAGTTCCCAAAGGCTGTGATTCTCGGGTTGAAGACGTTCAAGCCTTGCGAACCTCTCGTCGTCGACAATTGGCCGAGGGGCGGCGCGGGACTGTGCCCGGCGACCGGCGCAGTAATCTGCGTGGGGCTCTGCTCCGGCATTTGCTCGATACTTCGTGGCGCTGCCGGGCAAGGTTGTGCGCTCTGCTCGATACGTGACGGCCCTTCGGGGCACTGGCGGGCGCTTTCCGCCACCGTCAAGCGCTCTTCGAGCTCCTCCAGTCGGTCACGCAGAGCGCTCATCTCCGCCCGGTGCCGGGTTTCCATCTCTTCGATCTCGGTTCTCAGTGTCTTGACGATCTGTCGCTCATCGTCCGCCTGCTCGGCTCGTCCGAGAGCAGGGGCGATCAACAAGGACATAACGCCAAGACACAACAGAAGTGTCTTTCTCATGGTCCTCTCCCGCAGAATGCACCATCGACCGGGCCACCCGGTCGGCGGCAGGACATCAGCAGTTGCCGGCAGCCCTAGGAGAGAGTAGGCGGGGCTCTGGGGCTCGACTCGGCAGCCAGAGGTTCGGAAACGAAGAGCGCCCCGGCCCGAGCGACGCTAGCGGCTCTTTGCCTCTCGTCGCAAGCAGCGTCCACGTCGTGGTGTCGCGGAAGTTCAAGAAGCGTGTGCGGCTTCCCGCGCGGAGAGCCCTGGCTGATAGCATCCAAGCGTCGACGTCCTGCCAGAGCGCTGGGAACGTCTTCTCGGCCGAGGGGACATGGCGAAAGAGGGTCCCGAGCAACCGCGACCTCGACGGGACCTTCCGGGTCGTCTTTCTCGACGCCGAC
>PIVZ01000189.1 GCA_003354045.1 bacterium | reverse complement strand
GCTCGCGCGCAAGCTCGGCGAGAAGTTCGAGAATCCCTACGTCCTGCCGCTCGCCGTGGCGGGGTACGGCAGCCTGCAGGAGTGGATGTTGTTCGAGGACTTCTGCCGTCCACTCGAGCCCGATGTCGTGGTCTGGCATTGGTCGTCGAACGACGTCGTGAACAACAGCTACACAGCCGACCGCTTCAGCGGACCGAACAACATCCGGCCGCGTCCCTACTTGGAGGACGGCAGGATATTGATGCGCCGCCCCTACCCGGTCCGCATCGGTGACCAGGTGGACAGCCTGGTCAGCATGAAGCTCATGAACGGCATCCTACTCGACTGGAGCGCGCGCCCCGCGGAGGCGCTGACGATCGACATCGAGAAAGGCTGGCGCGTAGCCGAGCAGATGGTTGCCCAGGTGGCCGAGAGCGCACCCGAACGGGTTGCACTCGTGAGTGTGAACCATGGGCGCGCGGCAGAGATGTTTCGCGCCCATGGCTACCGCGTGGCCGTGCATCCACCCTTTCCTGATGACCACAAATGCCCTCCGCGCGACGCCCATCCCAACAGTAAAGGCCATAAGTTGATGCTTGCCGCGCTTTTCCCCGTACTCAGCGAAGCGCTCGCGCCCGCGAGCACGCCGGCGCGTTGAGGGGCTCGCCCCGGCACGGTCGCCGCTCGCCTCACCGTGGCCGCCGTTGCCTCGTCCACGTCCAGCCCTGCTTATTTCTCAGGTCTGAGAAGTTAAGGCTTCCTTCTTACTCAATTGTGGGGACCGGGCGGCCGGCAGACTTGACGGTAGGAACGCTGTTCGCCCGTATTCAGTGCCGATTGTGGCCGCCCCGGGAAAGCCGAGCGATTGGCACGGCTCATGCAGAACAGACAGGGGCGACATTAGAACACGGCGCTTCGGGATGGGCCGGAAGCGCCAGCCGCGTCCAACGCGGTGCCTTTTGCCAACCCGCGCGGGAGCTGCGCCACCTGAGCCTTCGGGCTACGCGATCTCCGCCGAGTGGCTTTCACCCCTCGCTCTTTGCGGCCGGCCCGGGTGCAGCGCTCTTAGCACGCCTGAGCAGCATCCATTCCGGCGGTTCCTATACCGGGGGTGATTCATATCACATTTCGCGCACACGTGTCTCCTCTGCCTCTGTTCTCTGTTCTCTCGCCATCTTCCCCGCTAGCCGGTTGTTGTTCACAGGTGAAATGTCCGCTTTGACAGGCCGGCTACCACTGGCGATTGCGGCGGGGGGCCTGCTATATAGTTCGCACTGATAAGCTCCGGTAGTTGGATATGACACTCGAGGCAGGAATTCTGACCCGCGCTGTAGCGGCGGCGGCGATCCTCGTGGGGCTCGCTGCCCCGCCGGTGACAGCCGCGCTTCCTGGCGCCGGCGGCGCGGCAAGTCCCGACGCGAGGGCGGAAGCTCGGCGTGAACAACGCCAGCGGGACTCCCGCCTGCTGAGGGCAACGCGAGCCGGCAGTCTCGGCGACGTCCGCGAGTTGCTCCAACGGGGAGCCTCTGTCGATGCGACCGACAGCCGCAAGACCACCCCGCTGCTGATCGCGGCCGGTCGCGGCCAGACGGAAATCGTAGAGATTCTCCTCGAGCACGGTGCCGACCCGAAGGCCAAGCGCCGTGACCAAGTTACCGCGCTCATGCTCGCCGCCCGCCAAGGCCAAATCGAGGTACTCGACCTCCTAGTGGCAGCGGGCGCGCAGGTAAACGACCGAAGCCGCACCGGTCGTACCCCCCTCCAGTTCGCAGCGCGCAGCGGCAGCGCCGACACACTGCGTTGGATGCTGGAGCGCGACACGCGCGTCGGTGCCAAAGCGAAAGACGGCACGACGGCCCTCATGTTGGTGGCCCGCAACGGCGGCCCCGCCGACGTTGCGCTCTTGATCGGGCGCGGCGCCGACTTCAACGCCACCGACCATGACGGCTGGTCGGCACTCCTGCACGCCGCCAAGCGCGGCGACCCGGACGTCGTGACGGCACTGCTCGATGCGGGCGCCTCGGTCAAAGCCACCGGTTCCTCCGGCCTCAACCCACGTACGGTTGCCGCACGCTACGGACACACCGAGGTCATGGTCGTCCTGGTAAGCCACCCGAACGCCGGAAGGATGACGGACGGCAGCATCGGCACCACATTCAGACAGGCCGCGGGGGCCGGAGCTCTCAACACCATAGACTCGCTGTTGCTTCTCGGGCCGGAGATCGACGGCGTGGGAGAAGAGGGGCGCACGGCTCTCATGCTGGCCGTGCTCGGCCGCTCGGACGAGGTCGCTCGCGCGCTGATCGAAGCCGGCGCAGATATCGAGTTCCGTTCGGATGACGGAGAAACGGCGCTTCACCTGGCCGTGGATGCCGGCAGGACCGATCCCGTGGAGCTTCTGCTGGATGCCGGGGCGGATATCGACGCTCGAATCGTCTCCTCGTACCGCCGCGGCGGCTGGACGCCGCTGATGCAGGCGGCGGCGCACGACGACCACGAGATTCTCACTGTGTTGCTGGAGCGCGGCGCCGACATCAACGCGCGTAACGACCACTGGCGCAGCGCCCTTCATTTCGCCGCCTGGTACGGGCACTCGGAGATGGTCCGTCGCCTGCTCGCCGCCCGTGCAGAACCGGGAATCGTGGACGACATCGGCATGTCGCCGGCCGAGACGGCCAGGCTGGCCGGCCACGATATCCTGGCCACCACCGTGGCCACCAAGGTCCATCACTAGCCCGACGATGCCCACGCGCACCACAAGAATCGCTTTCGCCTTGCTCTTCTTCGCGGCCGCGATGTACCTCGGCTGGCTGCAGAAGCCGCTCACCAAGGCGTTCACCATCGACAACCAGATCTATTACTTCCTGGCCGAGCGCGTCGCCTCGAACGAACCGCCGCATATCTCGCTGGCAGACCATAAACACCAGCTGAGCAGCATCTTATCGGGAGCGGCAATTGCGTTAGGACGCCTCGTCGGCGTGGACGACGTCGTGTCTGTACGCGCACTCAGCATGACTGTGGCAGCAGGCACCGTGGCGTCCGTCTGGCTGCTCGCACTTCGATTGTCGGGAACGCTTCTCGGCGCCCATCTGGCCGGGCTGGTCATGCTCACCTACACCGACTTCTTCCATCAAGGAACGATGGGAGTACGGCCCAAAGTGTTCATGGCCTTTTTCCTTGCTCTCGCCCTGCTCGCCTTCACGGCCGACAAGCGCACGCGAAGCGGCGCCTACGCCGCATTCTCCTTCCTCTGCTGGCAGCCGGCGTTGCTGGTACTGGGCGGACTCGGTCTGACGACTTTGCTCGAGCGCGACCGCTGGAAAAATGCCGCACGGCTGACCGTAGGGGCGGCGGTCGCCGTCCTTGCCTACGAGGCCTACTTCGTTTGGCATGGCGCACTGGCCGAACAGCTCTACCAATCGTACGCGATGCCGGCCGACGCGGGCGCGTACAAGCTACCGGAATTCACCAAATCGCTGCGCTTCATCATACGCATGGGGCTGTGGCGTGAGGATTCGCACTTCGTCTTCCCGGTCACCTTCCTGGTCGGTTTGGCGAGTTGCTGGATACACGCCTGCGTGCGGCCGCGCGCAACCTGGGAGTTCATGCGCTCACATCCGGGCGGGGTCGGCGCCATCGCAGTCTCTCACCTCGCACTGGCCTTCACGATGATCAATCACCAGGCCTACCCCGACATGTTCTTCCTGCAGCCCCTCATCGCAGCAGTTTGCGGAGTAGTACTCGGTGGCATCGCCCATCTTGCCGTGAAGTTGCCGCGCCAGGTGCTTCCCTGGGCGCTGGGAACGCTGTGTGCCCTCTTCATCCTCAACTCCGCCGTCGCGCGCACCACGATTTTCGGCCAGCGCGCCGGTTTGACCGTGCAAGACCAAAAAGACCTGGCAAAGCAGGTCGAGTTGCTCGCCGACCAGTACGGCCCGGTGTGGGCCATAGGCTGCCCTCACCTCCTCGCGTTCAACCACACCGCAAATCACACACCATACGGACTGCTGATCGATCGCAAGCTGACAGATTACATACTGAGGAAGGCCGGCGAGGAGCCGTACATGCCGCTCAAGGACGGCCGCCTGCCGGGTGTCATCCTGGTTGCGCGGGGTGGAGAGCGAAAGATAGTGCCGTGGCTCCCGTACGAGTACTTCCATATGCCCGACACCGCATTTGCCAAGCAGGGAATCAGGCTTTGGCTGAGACGCCCGGCGCGGCCCGCGCGCTTGGAGAATCCGATGCGCCCGGCGGCATGGAGACGGGTCACACTTCCGCCGGGCGCCGACGCCTCCACGAAGCCCCCAGCCGTTGCGGGTGGCGCTAGCACGCGAAGCGCCCCCATACCTCCCGCCGCAAAGGCCGCGCCCAGCGGCATCCCGATACCCCCTGGTGCAAAGGCCGCTCGGGCAGCCAAAGCCCCGCCGGGCGCCGCAACCTCGCCCTGAGCGCGAGCCTGCATGAATCAGCATCGATCTCCGGCAACAGGCACGAGTCGCCACTGGCAACACCTGGCCTATGCGCTGCTCTTCTTCGCGGCCGGTGCCTTCCTTTGCTGGCAGTACGACCCTCTCGAGCAGCCCTTCACGGTCGAAAACCAGGTCTACTATTACGTAGCCGAGCGCGTGGCCGCCGGTGTGCCACCACACGTCTCGCTGGTGGACCGCAAGCACGCACTCAGCAGCATCCTGTCCGGTTGGGCAATTGCTGCCGGGCGTAGCGTGGGAATCGGCGACGTGCTTGCCGCACGTCTCCTCAGCATCGCCGCCGCCTCCGCCACCGTGGCCTGCTTGTGGGCGTTGGCCCTCGAGCTCTCGGGTAGCTTGCTGGCGGCCCACCTGAGCGCCTTGGTGATGCTCACCTTCACGGATTTCTTCTTCCAGGGCACGATGGGCGCGCGGCCGAAGGTGTTCATGGCCTTCTTCCTGGTGGCTGCCCTGCTGGCTCTCGCTCGCAAGAGGACCTTTCAAAGCGGGGTCTACAGCACCTTCGCCTTCCTATGCTGGCAGCCCGCCCTGATCGTGCTCGGCGCGGTGTCAACGGCCGCACTGGCTAACGGTTGGCACCGGCGTAGCGTTGCCTCGCCAGCGGCAGCCGGCGAGGCAACTTCACCGTGGTGGAGAGACATCACGACGGTCGTCGTGGGAACGGTCGCCGCCGTTGCCACATATGAAGCATACTTCGTCTGGCACGGCGCGCTCGGCGAGCAACTCTACCAAACATTCGCCGTCGCCTCCGGCTTCGTCAACTACGCCGTCCCGACGCTCGGTGACTCACTGGCCTTCATCGTCGGCCTCGGGCGTAACCGCGTTAACGCCGAAAGCCTGTTCCCGTTGCTCTTCCTCGCCGGGTGCGCGGCCTCTTGGGCGTGGCTGTGTACACGCCCGCGTCGAGCCTGGTCTTTGCTGACGGAGAGGCCCGCGTGGCTGGCCGTGGCCCTTGCCGCATATGCCGCTCTGGCTTTCACCTTCGCGGACCATCAAGCCTACCCCGACATGTTCATCTTGCTTCCGTTCATAGCGCTGGCATCGGGTCTGATGATCGAACGGGCGATCAACATCGTTTTCGAACTGCCGCCGCAGACCATCCGCAGGGTCCTGGCTCTGCTCGCCGGTTTCGGCATCCTCGTCATGATTTTCGACAACCGCGCGTTCTTCCGCACCAGGGGACTGACCCTCGCCCATCAGTACGAGCTTGCCGTGGCGGTCGCGCAACTCCGCGACCGCCACGGCCCGGTCTGGGCCATCGGCTGCCCACACCTGCTGGCACTCGACCGCACGGAGAACCACTCGCCATTCGGCGTCTTCCTGGACGCCAACGTACGAGCCTACCTCGAGGAACAGATGGAGGGGCGTGAATATCGCCCGCTCAAGGACGGCAAACCGCCTGCGGTCATCCTGATTTCGCGCGGTGGAACCCGCAGCGTGATCCCCTGGCTGCGAAAGGATTATCGTCAGCTCAAAGACGAGAGGTTCGAGAAGCAAGGAATCCACATCTGGATAAGGTCTGGCAGAGGGCGCGACGGTTGAGGCCAAAGTACGCCGGCACCGAGAACGCACTGCCAACCCACCGACCCTGGACGGCAGCGCCCCTTTTTTGCTAAGACTATCCTGTCGGTAGCAGCACCCACCGCGCCATCGCTGGATGGCTGGCGCACGGAGACACGGACAAGGGAGCATCGCCATGGAGTGGGCAGCAAACAGATACCCAGAGTTCATCCGTCTATCGCTCGCGGCCTGCATGACGCTGCTGCTCATCGACCTGGTGACCAGCCTCGACATGCCGATAGCACGGTTCGTGACGACCGTATATGCGCTGACGCGCGCCGGATTCTTGTTCTGCGGGACCATTTTCGTGATGGGTTCCGCGGTGTCCGTGCTCGGCATGACACCCCTGCTCCGCTCCCTCTTTGCTATCGTCTTCTACATGCACTGGATCTTCGCGATTCTGCCGCTGGTCGGCAACATAATCTCCCCGGCCGAGGTGACCTTCTTCGCGGACCACTTGATAGGACCCGCCAGCGTCTCGCTCGCCACGCTCAAGGTGTACGTGGCAAACAGGGAGACCTGAGGCCGGGATCTCTCCGGCCTGCCCGGGTGCGCCACGGCGGGTGGACTCGGGTCATCAGCCGGGTAAATATCAGATCGCCGCGGGCGCCGCGGTAATCGAAAAACCACCGGACACAAGGACGAGAGGATGTACCAGAAGAGCATCGAACTATTGAACCTGAGCATCGCCGAAGAGCTGACCGCCGTGAGTCAGTACATGTACTTTCACTTCCGTTGCGACGATCAGGGATACGACCTGCTCTCCGGCCTTTTCAGGAAAGCGGCCATTCAGGAGATGATGCACATCGAACGGCTCGCCGACAGGATCTTGTTCCTCAAGGGCGAAGTCGAGATGAAGGCTGCCGAAGAGGTCAAGAAGATTCACGACGTGAAGGAAATGGTAGTGGTCGCCCGCGGTATGGAAGAGCAGGGCGTCAAGGACTACAACCAGCGGGCGCTCGAGTGCGCATCAAACGCCGACTCCATATCCAAGCAGCTCTTCGAGTCGCTGGTCGCGGACGAAGAGGGGCACTACGCACTGTTCGATACCGAGGCCGACAACCTGGACAAGTTCGGCGACAACTATCTGGCCTTGCAGTCGATCGAGAGAAGCAAGAACTCGGCCATGGGACCGGGAGCACAGTGAAGCGCGCCTCGCGCGCGGCCTGGTTTCTCCCTCGTGCGCTGACCGATGGCTGAAAATCCGATGCTCGACCGCTCGGCAGTCTCACTCGAAGGCAAGGTGGCCATCGTCACCGGCGGCGGCGGTGGAATCGGTAAGGGGATCTCGCTGGCGCTTGCGGCCTACGGCGCGAGCGTGGTCGTGGCCGAGCGCGACGAAGGGCGCGCCAACGCCACCGTAGAGGAGATCGGCGAGCATGGCGGCCGCGCGCTCGCCTGCGTCATCGACGTACAAGAGAAAGAGCAGGTCGCCGCGATGACCGAACTCACCATCAGCGAGTTCGGCCGCGTGGACACGCTCGTGAACAACGTCGGTGACTTCCTCGGCATCGGCAAGCCGTTCACGGAGACGAGCGAGCAGGACTGGGAGGCGCTCTACAACATCAACTTGAAGCACGTCTTCTACTGCACGCAGGCCATCGTTCCTCACATGATCGAGCAAGGCAGCGGCGGCAGCATAGTGAATCTCTCGACCATAGAGGCCTTCAGAGGAATTCCCGGCTGCGCGGTCTACTCGGCTTTCAACGCGGCCATAACCGGCTTCACCAAGAGCCTTGCTGTGGAGCTCGGACCGGAGCGGATTCGCGTGAACGCGATCGCGCCCGAGACGACAGAGACCCTGCAGGTGCAACCGAGCCAATGGATTCCCGAGCGTCACAAGGGGCTGGTCCCGTACTGGATGCCACTCGGACGGTTCGGCACGCCCGAGGATGCAGCAGGCTGCGCCGTTTTTCTCGCCTCTGATCTTTCCTCTTGGATGAGTGGGACCACCCTCCATCTCGATGGCGGCGCGCTGGCGGCAGGAGGATTCTATCGCGTGCCGGGTGGCGGCTGGACAAACACTCCGGTCGTCAGCGGCGCCGGGATAGGGGGGTAGCAAGCCATCTCCGGCAGTGCTCGCCCCGTCTCCAGCACCTCTTGCTAACGGTACGCGCTGGATGACGGGAATTTTCCCATTGC
>PIVZ01000779.1 GCA_003354045.1 bacterium | reverse complement strand
TGCCGGTCTCGGGCAGCGGCGGCCCCGCCCACGTGGTGCTGCCTGCCATCACGCTCGGTGCGGCGATGGCAGGCATCCTCGCACGCATGACCCGCACTGCCGTGCTCGAGTCTCTTCGTGAAGACTATGTGAGAACCGCCCGCGCGAAGGGGCTCTCGGAGGTTCGCGTGCTCATAGGCCACGCGCTGCGCAATGCGCTCACGCCCTTGCTCTCGGTCGCCTCGCTTCAGTTCGGAGCCTTGCTCGGCGGCTCGTTGATAACCGAGACGATCTTTGCATGGCCGGGGCTGGGGCGTCTTACCATGCAGGCCATCGAAGCGCGCGACTACCCCATGGTGCAGGGCTGTGTGCTGACGATCGCTCTCACCTACGTGGTCGTGAACCTGGCCACCGATATTGCCTACGCGCGCATCAATCCGCGGATCCGTTATGACGACGATGCGTGAGGATGAACGGACGCGCGGGCAGCGCGCGGAGACGCCCGGCACGTCGGGCCGGCAGACCGACCCGGCAGCTCGGACGCCGTCGTCTCCGGCCAGCCGTTCGCGGAGCTCTCGGCCGCTGCGAGCCTACGGATGGCGGCGGCGCCCACCGGCCGCCGTCGTCTTCGGTGCCGCCATCCTGGCCACGCTGGTGCTGACGGCCGCCTTCGCCGAGGGCCTGAGCCCGTACCATCCCAACGCCCAGGATCTGGCCGCTAATCTCGCCGCGCCCAGCCCGGCCCACCCGCTCGGCCAGGACAAGCTCGGCCGCGATCAGCTCAGCCGACTCATATACGGTAGTCGGGTATCGCTTCAGGTTGGCGCCCTAACTGTCGGAATTTCATTGCTTATCGGCGTTATCGTCGGCGGCGTTGCCGGGTCGCTGGGCGGCCGCGCCGACTTCTGGCTGATGCGCGTGGTGGATATCCTCCTGGCCTTCCCCGGTATCCTCCTGGCAATCGCCATGAGCGCCGTGCTCGGACCGAGCCTCGTAAACGTCATCATCGCGCTGAGCCTGATCGGTTGGACGGGCTACGCACGCCTGGTACGCGGCGAGGTCCTTTCCTTGAGGGAGCGCGAGCACGTCGAGGCCGCGACCGCGCTCGGCCTCCCTCGGACCCGGATATTCCTGCGCCACGTTCTGCCGCTGCTTGCTGCGCCGCTGGTGGTACAAGCCACCTTTGGCATGGCCGGAGCCATCGTCGCCGAGGCAAGCCTGAGCTTCCTCGGACTGGGGGTGCAGCCGCCCGCTCCATCGTGGGGATCGATGCTCAACGAAGGCCGATCCTTCCTGATGATCGCACCCCACCTGACCCTTTTCCCGGGCCTCGCGATCACGCTCACTGTGCTCGGCCTGCATTTCCTCGGTGACCATCTGCGCGACCGCCTTGACCGACGGGCGGCATGAGGCCACATTCCTGATATCTCTACCCGGACGAGACGGCCGGCCGGCGCATAGCCGAGCGATGGAAGAAGACCCGATCGACCTACGAAACCTGCGTCGCACCATCTGGCTGCTGGTCCTGGCGACAGGCGCCGCGCTGTTTCTCCTGACCTCGCGTTGGGGCATCAACCTCGGCGACGGCGGCTACTACTACTATGCGGTGCTTCGCATACTGGCCGGCGAGATCCCCGGCCCGGACTTCCAGGCATACGACCCTCTCCGCTACTACTGGTCGGTGGCGTGGGCGTGGCTGCTGGGGGACCAGTTGCTCGTGGTGCGGCTTTCCCGTGCCGCCTACTCTACCGTCGGAATCGCGGTGGCGCTGTCTGTTGCCGCAGGCGCAACCCGCAACCGGCTTGTCCTTGCCGCGCTCGGCCTCAGCCTGTTCCTGATCGCAGACGACAGCCCGGGCATCTTCGTCATCGGCGTGACCCTGGCCGCGGTCTACCGCGTGCTCGACCGGCCGACGCGCAACTCCCTGATCGCCTGCGCCTTCTGGATCGGACTGGCGGGCGGCATCGGCCACAACTTCGCGCTCTATGGATCGCTGGCCGCGACTCCGGCCCTCCTGGTCGTCACAAGCGGG
>PIVZ01000188.1 GCA_003354045.1 bacterium | reverse complement strand
AGCGTAGCTGGGAGCAGGCAAGAGAGGCCGCCGTCGAGTTCGACGGTCTCGGCTTCGACACCGCCTGGGTCAACGATCATCTGTTCGGCGTTCCGATGCCTAACACACCGATCTTCGAGGCCTATTCCCAGCTCGCAGCAGTGGCGGCCGTCACCGAGCGCATGGAGCTCGGTGCCTTCGTCACCCCACCCTTCTTCCGGCAGCCCGCAGTGCTCGCCAAGCAGATCGCGACCATTGACCACATCTCCGGTGGCCGCGCCATTGCCGGACTCGGAGCCGGCTGGTTCGACATGGAGTTCGATGGCTACGGTTGCGAGTTCCCGGGGATCGGCAGACGTCTGCGTGCACTCGATGAGAGCTGCGAGATCATGAAACGGCTGTGGAGCGAAGACATGGTCGACTTCGACGGAGAAGTGTACAAGCTCAGCGGCTGTATCTGTGAGCCAAAGCCGGTAAGACGCCCGCCGATCATGATCGGCGGTGGCGGCGAGAAGGTTCTCCTGAGAATCGCCGCCCGTCACGCGGACATCTGGAACAATCTCGCGATCAATCGCGGCGATCTGACCGCCAAGACCGACGTGCTCAAACGGCACTGTGACGATATCGGCCGTGATTTCGACTCCATAGAGATCTCGCAGCAAACCCTCGTCGTAGTCACCGAGACGGAAGACGCGGCCAACGCGGCCATAGTCAAGGCCGAAGCGATTTACGGGGGACACATGGGCGGCGGCCTGGCCGACAACGGTATATGGGGAACGCCCGATGCCGTCGTCGAGAGGATAGGCCGTTACGTGGACGCGGGCTGCACGCACTTCGTCATAGAGTTTTTCGGGCGCGACACCCGCGAGCCGGCGCGCCTGTTCGCCGAACATGTCATCCCGGCGTTTCGGTAGCAGCCGGCCATAGGGTCGAAGACTGGCTACGAGATAACCGATGGCGAAATGGGAGCCGACTGCCTCTAGTGGAGAGGAGCACCGCGGCCCACAGACCGGCCCGGTCGCTGAAGGACAGCCGTCTCGTCCTGCTCGTCCACGAGCGGCTTACTCCAATACCCTGGTATCCTACGAAGAACTGCGCGACTTCGAATCTCGTGTTCGCGACGCGTTGCGACGCGAGGACGAGAGCGCACTTGACATACTCGGCTACGGCGAGGTGTCCACGGTGCTGGGTCTGGACACAGCGGCCGGTCGCTTGGCCTGCAAGCGCATGCCTCCTATGCGCGACCGCGAAGAGGCCGAGGAGACGGCTGCGCTTATCGCCGAGTACGTTCACGAGCTTCGCCAGCACGGTCTCAACGTGATCGAAACGGGCCTGAGCATAATTGAAGCCGATGACGGCACCTTTGTCGTGTACGTCGTCCAGCCTGGTCTGCCGGCCGGCTCTCTCGGGCCCGACTATTTCCGCGGACTCGACACCGCGCGCGCTACGGAGGAGTTCGGGAAGATACTCTCGTTGCTCGAAGGCTCGGTCACGCCGACCGTGGCCCCCGATGGACAGCTCTCCAACTGGGCCTTCGTCGGTGACGACATATTCTACCTGGACTTGAGCTCCCCGTTCATGCGCGACGAAGACGGCAACGAGCGTCTCGACTGGTACCGTCAGCTGGCAGTGTTCCCGTTCCCCCTCCGCCTTTTCGTCTGCCGCTACCTGCTGCCCGACATATTGGACAAGTACCACTCGCTGCGCGGCCAAATCGTGGATTTTATGGGAAACCTCCAGAAAGAGCGTCTTGACCATCTGAGCCAACTGCTGCTGTTCATGGCCAACGAGCACTTCGCATTCGACCCTCCTATAACAATGGAGAACGTGCGCGAGTACTACCTCGCCGATGCCCGTACGCACGCGACCGTACAGACTCTGCGCCGCGCCCACCGTTGGTTCTGGCGACGAGTACTGCGCCGAACCTACCCGCACTTCCTGGCTCCCAAGATCGAGCGGAATCTCTGAAGGCGAGGGCCTGAGTCGATCGATCCGCGGTCAGATCACGACCACGGATAGTAGTTCCAGGCGAGCCAGTAGCAGGCGACGGTGCCGATGAGGTTGGTGAACTCGTCGAAGTCCGCAGGCTTGACGAGGTAGCTGCTGGCGTGGTGCTCATAGGCCATCGCCACGTCCCGGTCGGCCTTGGAGGTAGTGAGAATGACGACCGGAATGTGAACGAGGCCGTTGGCGGTACGAAGCTGCTTGAGTACTTCCAAGCCGTCCGTCTTCGGCATTCGCAGGTCTAGAAGGATGACTTGAGGTTGAGGGCTGGACTCGGGATCGGCGTAGGCGCCACGGCGGTAGAGATAGTCCAACGCCAGATCGCCATCCACCACGTGCTCGATCCTGGTGGCAACCGGCTGGCTCTCCAGCGAACGACGGATCAACTCGGCATGGGCCTCGTTGTCCTCGACGACGAGAATCGTACTGGGCTCACTCATCCTGCGCTCCTTGGTCTGCTGCTTAGGCCACATGCGTCGCCATACCCTTCGTGGGAAGTGAGAAGCGGAAAGTAGCCCCCCGGCCGTCCCCCGCTGACTCGATCCAAGTGCGCCCCCCGTGCGTCTCTACTATACGCTTCACCAGCGTCAGGCCAATACCTGTGCCGTCCACGCCGGTCTCCAACCTCTCGAATAGCTCGAAAACCTTGGCGTGATATCTGGCCTCAATGCCGACTCCGTTGTCCTTGACGTAGCACACCACCTCACCGTTCTCCTCGCGGGCGCCTATCTCCACACAGGGCTCGCTTTGGCTGCCCATGAACTTGATCGCGTTCTCCACGAGGTTCTGCACCACTTCGACGATCCGCCGCTCGTCGCCCCATACGGGGGGCAGGTCTGGCGTGACCTTGACTTCGACACCTCCCCCCTCGATCGCGGAGGCGAGTAAACCGAGCACCGTCTCGACAATCGTACCGAGCGGCACCAATTCCGGCGGGTTGACCACCCGTCCGATGCGCGAGAGCTCGAGTAGCTCGTCGATGAGGATCTTCATCGTAGCTGCGGCCGCCTCGATATGCCGCAAGTCGCGCTCGACCGCCTCGTCGTCTCCCCGAGCCATGTCCGCCCGCAGCATTCCCGCGAAGCCCCGGATAGTAATCAACGGACTCGAGAGGTCATGTGAAACGGTGTAGTTGAAGCGTTCGAGCTCGGCATTCTTCGCCTCGAGTTCGTGGATGAGCTTGTCGCGCTCACTCATCACCGTGACAATGTGTTTGACAGTGAAGGTCGCCACCAGAACGGATACGATGATCCCGATGACGACCACGACAGTCGTATTCCGCACTGCCCTCCACTGGCCAGTGCGCGCTTCCTCCATGAACCCGTCGGCCTTCTTGCGCGCGTAGTCGTGCAACCCGTGCATGGCGTTTTCGAGACGGGCCACGTGATCGGCACCCCTCCCCCTGGTAATGGCAGCCGCCTCCGCTCGTTTGCCACTTTCGGCGAGTATGACGACGCGCGCCCTGATTGGCCGCCAGTTCTTGAACAACTGCCGCGCTTGCCGCTCCAGATCCTTGCCTTCTTCGCCAAGGATCTGGTCGCGGACGAGATCGAGCTCTCGAAAGACCGCCCCTTCTTCCTCCTCGACGGCACCGAGAGCCTGGTAGATAGCGGCATCCGCTTCCGCCAAGACCAAGTCCTTCATGCCCTTGTGCATCTTGTCCACGCTCTGGCTGGCGCGAAGCGCGGCGTTGGATACCTGCAACGGGTGTGTGTAGATCCTCGACGTCACCCGCCCCAACTCGGCTACCCCCAAGGCGGCAACGACGGCAAGAACCAAAAAGTTGGCGATCAGGAATCCGAAGGCAAGGACTACCTGGTCCCGGACTTTCGAGGGAACGACAGATCCCAGCGCTTTTGTCAGAAGCTCTTTGAACGAACCATCGACCACGAGCCGCCCCTCGTCTTCTCCGATGCCGTCGCAGCCATGGCGCGCGAGGTTGCGATCAAACGCTCGATCGTCGGACCTTCGGTGGCGCCCTCAACGGTAGAAGATACTCTCTACCCGGCCCCTCCGTGAACCGTGAACCTGAACGTCGCGCCCTCGCCTATGGTTCCCTCGGCGGAGATCTCACCGCCATGGAGCCGCACTATCCGAAGCGCGGTGGCCAGCCCGATCCCCGTTCCTTCGAATTCGTCCACGCCGTGCAGCCGCTGGAAGGGCTGGAAAAGACCCTCGGCGTACTGCATATCGAAACCGACGCCATTGTCGCTCACATAATAGATGTTCTCGCCGTTCTCTCCGCGTTCACTGCCCAACTCAATGCGGCCGTCGGAGTGCTCTCTCGTGAACTTCCATGCGTTGGCAAGCAGGTTTTGCAAAAGCACGTGCAAGAGGTCGGCATTGCCGGTTGTCATCAAGCCATCGGCAATTTCCAAATCGACCTTACGTGCCGGGTCCGCGGCGTTCAGCTCCGCGGCGATTTCGCGGGCCAAACCGCTGAGATCCACCGGATCGTTCCTCAGTTCCGCGCGGCTCACTCGCGAGAGCTCCAGTAGCGAATCTATCATAGAGCTCATGCGCGCCACGGCCGCACGAATTCTCCGGAAGCTGTCCCAGCATCTCTCGTCGAGAGCGTCGCCGGCATCTTCTTCGATGAGGCTGCTGAAGCTCGCGATCGCCCTCAGCGGTTGGCGAAGGTCATGAGAAACCGCGTAGCTGAAAGACCGTAACTCGCCCACCACGCTCTCGAGCTCCGCAGTACGTGCCTCGACGCGTTGCTCGAGGCTTTGGTTCAGCTCGCGAATCTCCTTCTCGGCCCGCTTGCGCTCCGTCATGTCCCGGCCGATGCCAGTGAAGATCGTGTGGTCTTCCAGCCGCGTCACACTTATCGACAGGTCCATGGGAAACCTGGTGCCATCCTTGCGCCGAGCAAGCACCTCGCGCCCCTTTTCCGCCGCCCTCGTCGCAGCGATCTCGAGAAAGCGCTTCATCGCGGCATCATCGTCGCCGTCGTACTCATCCGGTATCAACATCGTGACGTTGGCACCGATGGCTTCTATCCCGTCGTAGCCAAACATCTCTTCTGCAGTGGCGTTGAAGGACTCGATGATTCCCGTTTCGTCGGCAATGATGATCGCGTCTCCGGCCGTTTCCAGTACGGCCGCCATTCGTTTCTGGCTCTCATGGATGGCAGCCGTCAACACCCTCCTCTCACATACGAGGTCCCAGTCGCGCAGAGCCCTCTCGACAATATGGGGCAGGTCGGCGAATGTCGCCTCGCTCTTGACGACATAGTCCAGCGCACCACGTCTTATGGCTTCCACTGCGCGTCGCTCGTTTCCATGCGCGGTCAGTAGCACTATAGGGTAGGTGATATCGTCTCTGTCGGATGGCAGGAGATCCACTCCCTCGCCATCCGGCAGCATCAGGTCGACGATCGCTACATCGGGCTGCCTCTCCTCAATCTTGTGCTGGGCATCCCGCAGACTGTGCGCGATTCTCACCTTTACGTCGGGCTCCACCGGTTCGAACGCACGACTGATGAGTCGCGCGTGGGCGACGTCGTCATCGACGATGAGAATGTCGGTTCTCTTGTCGTTCATGAACTGCCCCGCTACTCAGATAACGACGTGCGACATTGCTTCACGCCACCCCTCACTCCCACGGGTGATGGTTCCACGCCAGCCAGTAGTGGCTCGAGTCCTCTACCAACCGTGCAAACTTCCCGACGTCCAACGGTTTGACCAAGTAGCTGTTGGCACCCTCGGCGTAGGACTGCTCCACGTCCAACGCTCCTTCCGAAGACGTCAGGACCACTACCGGGATCTTCCTGAGAGCAATGTCAGCCTTGATGCTCCTCAACACTTCCACGCCGTCTACCCTGGGTAAACGCAGGTCCAACAAGACCAAGTGAGGTCGCGGACTCCCGTCCGGATCACTGTAGGCTCCCCGCTGGAAGATGTAGTCCAGAGCCGTTTCGCCGTCGCTGACGTGCTCTATTCTCATAGAGATCCGGCTCCTCTCCAACCCACGCCTGATCAACTCGGCGTGCGCCTCGTTGTCCTCGACAAGCAGAATCTGCAGTGTCTCTGCCAGCTTCTTGCTACCTCGCAGCACTGATATTCTCACTCCCTCGTGGCATCGTGAAACAGAAACAGGCTCCTTGCCCCTTGCCCTCCGACTCCACCCATACACTTCCCCCATGCACGTCTATGATCTGCTTGACCAATGCCAAACCGACTCCGCTGCCCTCGGTTCCGGCATCGAGTTTGTCGAAGAGTCCGAAAATCTTCTCATGGTAGGCGGGATCGATGCCGGAGCCGTTGTCGCGCACGTAGTAGACCTCCTCTCCGTTGGCCTTCCTGATTCCGATCTCCACACGCGGATCGGCCTGCTGACCCATGAACTTCACAGCGTTGCTGATGAGGTTTTGCAACACGTCCACCAGTCGCGCACGGTCTCCGATGATCGTTCCACCTTGCCGAACTATGTCCACCTGCGCACCACATCGAGAGATCTCCCCGCCAACCCTTTCCTTTGCTTCCTGCGCCAAGACATCGAATGTCGCCTCCTCTGGCGGGTTTACTATACGACCAACCCTCGACAGATTAAGCAGTTCTTCCAGTAGCCTGCCCATGGTCTTGGTCGCACTACCGATGCGCTCGACGTCCTCTTTCACCCTCTCGGCGTCCTCATGCTCCATGTCCCTCTGCAGCAGGCCCAAGAAACCCTGGATGGTTATCAACGGGCTCTTGAGATCGTGCGAGACCGTATAGGTGAACCGTTCCATCTCGGCGTTGCGCGCCCTGAGCTCGAGCACGAGTTGCTCCCGTTCCCGTTCGGCTTCGCGCTCGGCGGTGACGTCGCGCAGAGACGTCAGCACCAGTTGCCTATCGTCGACCTCCAAGGCGTTCATCGTCACTTCAGTTTCAATCAAAGAACCATCCTTGTGCAAACACTGCCAATGGAACGCCTGGGCCACACCCGACATCGCGTCCAGCGTTCGCGCACGTATCTCTTGCGCGGAGCCCAGGCCGTCAGGCTGGGTCGGTGGTGAGACATCCGCCAACGTGCCTCCCACTATATCTTTGCTGTCTACCCCGAAGAGGCGACACGCGGGAGGATTACACTGCTCAAGGGTCTCCCCGATCAGCACTAGCGCATCACTCGAACTTTCGAAGACGGTTCGGTATCGCCGCTCGTTCTGCTCGAGTCTGCGAATAAGTGGATTGCCGATGCGCTGAAACGCCCACACTCCCATGATGATGATGACCAGAGAGACACCGCCGGAAAGCAAGCCGGCGCGAATGTAGGGCGCCCGTACCTCGGCAAGATCGATCTTGGCCACGATCCCCAGGCCAAGCGGTAGCACGGGCTCGTAGGCGGCAAGCACGTCTACTCCCCTGTAGTCGCGGCCGACAAGGGTACCCGACTTCCCCGACAGCGCCCTCTGCATGGGCGCGGCCAGATCCGAAGCAAATGGAACCGACGCCGAATCGCTGAGATTGGTGTGCCGGTGTTGCAGAAGAAACACGATCTGGTCACCGTCGCGTTTGGCCAATGTGAACTCACCGGTCTCACCGAACCCTTGGAAGCGCCCATGCGCAGTTCGTATTTGCGTCATGGTGGCCGCGAAGGCCCCCCCGGGAACGTCTTGTTCACTGTAGCGAGCATTGAAGTCCGCGATTGCCTCGATCAGCCGCGCCTGACTATGCGCGGTCTCGATCAAGCGCTCGCGCTGCTGCTCGAAGCCCACACCGTAGAGCGCGACGAGTGTCACCAAGATGGCGGCAACGGCGATCGCCGTCGCGATTCCACTCAGCAACAAGAGACGCCACCGGTGGGTCACCGGATTGTCTCCAGATACTGGCAACACTTCATCCGCTCCCCCCTGTCGATTTCCAACGGCATACGAGCCACCGCCCCTTAACGGAAAAGCCCGAGAGACCCGAACCCCTTCTCGGCAACACAGACCATCCCGCCCAAACTCTCTTAGCTTAATACATTTTTCTCACATGGTCACTAGCCGTTTCGGATCATCACCGGCCGTGGCCATGGTCGCGTGCATGGTGCTACGTGGGAGCCTAACCGAGAACGTGTTTCTGTCTTCGCGTGCAGGATCCCGGGCTTCGCCCCCTGTGCCAACATAACGTGAGACAGCCCATTCTCTGTAATTAGTGAAGGAGGGGGCCGGAAGGGATAGGTAGAGAGGATGGATCAGACAGGAGTTGGAGAGGTGGGGAGCCAAGAG
>PIVZ01000778.1 GCA_003354045.1 bacterium | reverse complement strand
CGGTTGCCGTGTCCGGGATCTCGGCCGTGACCAGGATGGCGCGATCGACGCCCATGGCCAGTGCTGTACGGAGTTGCTCCTGCGATTCGGAGCGACCGATGGAGGTTACCACGACCTCTGAGTCGCCCTGTGCCTCCTTGATCCGTAATGCTTCCTCAATAGCGATTTCGTCGAAGGGGTTTACCACCCACTTGATGCCCGCCTCCACGATGCCGTTCCCTTCCGGGTTGACCTTGATGGCCGATTCCGGATCCGGGACACGCTTGGCGGTTACCAGGATCTTCACCTCTTTGTTCCTCCTGAGTTGATGGGTTGTCGGTTCCCGTGCCCGTCGCGGGAGCAAGCGGACGCCGGGGCGTACCACGCGGCGCGTTAGGATTCAAACCGGCGCTTGCTCGCGGCGGTGCCGAGGAGGCCCCGTTCGAGCCCGTTTGCCTAGGCAGGCACGCGCGGTAAACGTAGCCGACCATGGCGAAAATTCTTCTGTTCGGTCAGGCTCCCTTCGGTAAGAGCGTCCTCGACGGTCTGCTCGACAATGGGCATGAGATCACGGCCGTGTGCATGCCGGCAGCCCGCGAGGGAGGGCGTCCCGACCCGCTCGCCGAAAGGGCCGCAGAGGCGGGCCTGCGGCTGGTCAGGCGCAAGTCCTACAAGACCGACGAGGCATTCCGAGAGGTCGATCCCGAGGCCGCCGACGTCGGCGTGTTGGCCTTCGTGACCCAGATCATTCCGCTCGGCATATTGGACGGCCCCCGCCTTGCTTCGGTTTGCTTCCATCCGTCCCTGTTGCCCGCATACCGCGGCGGAACTGCGCTGGCCTGGCAGCTCATCAACGGCGAGACGCGCGGCGGGGTGACTCTGTTTCGCCCGGATGACGGCATAGACGCCGGGCCCATCTACCTGCAAAGGGAGCTCGAGATCGGCCCCGACGAATCCGCCGGCTCCTACTACTACGCCGGCGTCTTCGACGTCGGTGTGGCTGCTACCGTGGAGGCCGTCGAGATGGTCCTGGCGGGGACGGCCGAGCCCGCGGTGCAAGACGAGTCGAAGGCCACCCATGACCCTCTGTGCCGCGACGAGCATGCCGGCATCGACTGGAACCGGCCGGTCGCCACACTGCACAACCTCGTGCGAGGCTGCGATCCTTCGCCGGGCGCGCATGCCAGGCACGGCGACGAGACAGTGCGCTTCTACGGCTCGCGGCGGGCAGCCACGGACACAGGCGCCCAGCCGGGTACCGTCGTCGGGCTCTCCGAGGAAGGAATCGAGATCGCGGCAGCCGACGGCACGCTACGCTTCGCCAAGATGGCCGCCGCCGGAAAGAAAGCCCCCGCCCATGAGGCCGCCGCGACCATAGGCCTACGCGAGGGCGACCGCCTCGAGGGCGCTTAGCCCTTCCGCCTACGAGGCGTGGCGGCCAGGCGGACTAGTCGGACTCGAGGGGCTCTAGTCTTACGAGCGTGTCGCCGGGGCCTACCATGGTGCCGGTGGTGGCTTTTATCTCGGCGACGCGGGCCGGGGCCGGTGCTTTGAGGGTGGTTTCCATCTTCATCGCTTCGAGCAGCAGTAGGGCTTGGCCCGCCTCGACAACGTCGCCTTCGGCAACCAAGACGTCGAGCACCTTGCCGGGCATGGGAGAGTTCAACTCCGGTGTGAAACCGCCGGCGGCCTCTACCTCTTCGTCTTCGGCTTCTTCGGCAGGGACGAATTCCCAGCCGTGGCCGGCCACAGAGACCATCAGGTGCGCGCCGCGGCTCGCATAGAGGAGACGGTGGCGACGGCCGTCGATAACCAGCGTCACGTGACGCTCATCGATGCTCACCTCGTCCATGACCAGCTCGCGACCGTTCACTGTCACGACGAGACTTCCGTCGCGCTCGCTCACGTGTAGCTGCGGCTCGCGGTCGGCGGCGTGGTAGCGAAGCTCCATCAGCGACTTCCCCGGTTGCCGAGGCGCCAGCCGCCAAGCGTGTCCCACGGGCCGGCGACGCGTGCAGGGCCGCTTCCCGCCG
>PIVZ01000187.1 GCA_003354045.1 bacterium | reverse complement strand
TTCCCTTCCGGTGGATCAATAGCGGCTCGGCAACCGACGTGAACATTCCCGAGGTTCCGGTCTCGTTGATTCCTGTTCTGGTCTTCCCTGGAAGCGGAGGGGCCAAGGACGAGGCGATGATCGACTCGACTCCGCAGATCCGCCGTCTCGAGCAGATGTACGACGAACGCGGCGTCGTTCCGCCCGATCCCGCCGTTTCTTTCGTGGACGAGCTCATAGAGGACTTCGCCGATGAATGGTTGACCAAGGCGATGTTCCATTACCGCTGGAGCTATGACGCCGACATATTCAAGGCATCCCGCCTGCTCCCGCTGCATGCCTCGCCGCAACTCGAGGACGAGGTGCTGGAGAGAGCCGCACACGGGTTTGCCGAGCGGCAGATCGGACGCCTGGAAGTCGTCGGCTCGAACGAGACCACCAAGCCGGTAATCGAGAGCAGCTATCGCCGCCTGCTCGGTGCCCTAGACGAAATCCTGGCGAAAAGCGCGTTCATTACGGGAGGCAGACCCGGAGCCTCCGACTTCGCCGTCTTCGGCCAGCTCTCGCAACTTGCCTTGTTCGATCCAACATCCTCGACGATCGCTGTGGAGACTGCGCCGCGCGTGGTGGCGTGGCTCGAACGCGTCGAGGATCTCTCCTGGCTCGAGATATCGGACGATTCCTGGGTGTCGCGCGATGAAGTGACGAAGCTCAGGCCGCTACTCGAGGAGATCGGACGCGTGTACGTCCCGTTCTTGCTAGCCAACGCCGCGGCACTCGAGCGCGGCGACGACAACGTCGATTGTGAGATCGATGGTAAGCGATGGGTGCAAAAGCCCTTCCGCTATCAGGGCCACTGTCTGCGCTGGCTGCGTGAGCACCGCAGTGAGCTTGCCGGCGACGACCGAGCCTTCGTGGACGCTGTGCTCGAAGGCACCGGCTGCTCGGCTCTTTTCTCGTAGCGGTCAAACGAAAGATCTAGCCGGCGGAGAACGGCCACCGCTCGCTCGCGGAGAGTGTAACGACCACTGCTTCCCTTGTTGACAGGGTTAGTCCGCGGCTTCAGGGTTGCGCCATGGGCTCGCAGACAACGCCGTCTTATCATCCACTCGTTGCCGAGGGCCGGGTTCTGGCCGTCCCGGGCGTCTACGACGTCCTCTCGGCAAAGATAGCCGCGCGTGCCGGAGCGCCTGCGGTGGTGCTTACCGGCTACGGCCTCTCCGCCAGTTATCTGGGCGAGCCGGACTTCGGGCTGCTCACCCAGAGCGAGGTTCTCGATACGGCCCGCCGGGTGATCGCGGCCGTGGACATCGCAGTGATCGTGGACGGCGACACCGGCTACGGCGGCCCCGTCAACGTGCAGCGTATGGTGCGCGAGCTCATCGCCATGGGCGCCCTTGGCGTCATTCTCGAAGACCAGCAATGGCCCAAGCGCTGCGGACACATGCGTGGCAAGGCGGTCATAGACGCAGCAGAGCATGCGGCGAAGATCCGCGCCGCCGTCGAGACACGCGGTGAGGCCGCCTTCATGATCACGGCCAGGACAGACGCGCTGGCCACCGACGGTATCGACGAGGCCATCCGCCGCGCCAAGCTCTACAAGGAGGCCGGCGCCAACGTCCTGTTCGTGGAAGGCCCACGCAATGAAGAAGAGCTGCGCAAGATCGGCAGCGAGCTGCCGGGGCCGCTGGCCGTGAACTTGATCGAGGGCGGGCAGACGCCGTTGTGCTCACTCGAAGAGCTGGCCGAGATGGGCTTCTTCAGCGTCGGATTCGTCCTTTCGGGGCTCTACGCCGCGGCCCACGCGCTGGATCGGGCTTACCGGACCGTCCTCCAAGACGGCTCAACGAAGGCCATGGAAGGCGACATGATGAGCTTCGATGAGTTCAACGAGCTCATCGGCGTCGAGCGCCGTTACGCCGACGACGAGCGCTACAAAAGCTAGCCCGGATGAACCACGCCGAGATCAGGCCGGAGCGAACCTACCCGTCCAAACGCGACGGCTGGATCGTGGCCGCTTTGTGGGCGGGTGTCGGCGGGCTGCTCGCCGCGGCGGTGGGGATACTCAGCACGCCGATGGTCGCGGTCGGCCAGCTGATGCTGGTAGCGCTGTGCACGGTCATGGCCGGCGTTTGCGTGTGGGTATTGAACAGCACCGTCTACACTCTGACCTCCGTCTCACTCGTCATAAGATCCGGTCCGATGAGGATCACTGTCCCGCTAAACGCAATCGTCGAGGTCTGCCCCACTCGCAATCCACTCTCGGCCCCGGCACTGTCGCTCGACCGCTTACGGGTCAAATACAAAGGGGCAAAGCGGGTCGTTCTCATATCTCCGGCCGACAAGGCGCGCTTCCTGGAAAATCTCGTCGAGTACTGCCCACGACTCGAGATCGACGGCGAGGGCGTCCACTCCCGCTCAGCGCCGTAGCAGCCCGCGACGGCCGACCACGAGACCGGCTCTAACCGCCCGCCTCCGGTGGCCGCTGGCCCTGTGCTGGCCCCTCACTCCGTGCTAACCCCTCACCCTGTAGCTCCAGCATATCCAGGCGTATAAGATCCGGGCGCCCACAACGGGCCAATCTCGAAGCGAGTCCGATCCAGCCATGCCGACAGCACCGAACCGAAACCGTTTCCCAGAAGCCGTGCCCGAGAGAATCGTCCACTGGCGGGAGTCCCGCTCGCTGGACGGTCCCTACTTCCCCAATCTCGTGGGTATCGAGATCGAGGAGATCCGCGAAGGCTACGCGCGCATGCGTCTGCCGTTCAAGCCGGAGCTGAACCATGCCTTCGGCGTCGTCCACGGAGGCGTCACCGCAACCCTCATCGACACGGTCGTCGTGCCCGCAATCGGCAGCCTCTACGACGAACAGCAGCGACTGGCCACGGTGGACATGAACGTCAAGTACCTCGGTGCCGTGGTCGGCGAGGACATGGTGGCCGAGGGTTGGGTGGAAAAGCAGGGCCGAACCATCTGCTTCTGCCGAGCCGAGGTTCGCACACCCAGCGGCCAGCTCGTGGCCACCGGCACCCACGTCTACAGCGTGGCGCCCCCTCTCTAAGGGGTCTGTCCCGGCCGGCGCACACTACTTGGCCCGCACGGGCTGCCGCCCCCATCTCGGGATAAGCACGATGGACCGCGGGGGAATCGCGGGTTACTGTCCCGGCAGATGAAGGGTGAGGTCGCACAGGGCAAGCGCGTGATACTGCTGGTGAACCTCGGCACGCCGCGCGAGCCGACCCCGCAGGCGGTGCGCGAGTTTCTAAGCGAATTCCTGAGCGACCCATTGGTGGTGGATTATCCGCGCGGCCTGTGGCGGCCGATCCTCGATGGCATCATCCTGCGCTCGCGCCCGCCCAAGGTGGCCGAGATGTATCGGTCGATCTGGACCGAGGAAGGCTCGCCGCTGGCGGCCGGCAGCGAACGGATGGCCACGCAGCTGCAAGAGATCCTCGGGGCCGGGGCGGAGGTGCGGGTGGTCTACCGCTATGGCCGGTCCTCGCTGGCTGGCGAGCTGGCCGCCTTGGCAACCGAAGAGGTGGCCGAGGTCGTTACTGTGGCTCTGTTTCCGCAGCGTACAGAGTCGAGCCTGGGAACCATCATCTCACGGTTTCGCGAGGCGGCCCCGCCCGAGCTGGCCCCGCGCATCAAGGTGGCCCGCATAGCGCCCGACGATCCCGGCTACATAGAAGCCTGCGCAGCCCGCTTCCGTGACTCCGTAGCCGCCTGGGGGTGCGATCCCGAGCACCTGGTGATCTCGTTTCACGGCATTCCGACCCGCTACGACCGGCGCGAAGGCGGACTCTATCGGGCCGATTGCCAGGCCACCGCGGATGCTCTCATGGAGGCCTGCGGATGGTCTCGCAAGCAGACTACGCTAAGCTACCAGTCGCGTTTCGGCCCCGAGCCGTGGCTGCGTCCGAACACGGCCAGCGTGCTCAGCCGCCTGCCGCAGCGGGGGATCTCGCGTGTGGCCATCATCGCCCCGGGATTCCTGACCGACGGTATCGAGACGCTCGAAGAGATGGGGGTGCGCGGCCGAGCCACCTTCCTGGAGGCGGGAGGGAAGGACATGTTGCTGGTCCCGGCAGTGGCAGATCACCCCGCCATGATCGGGGCGCTCGCCGAAGCGGTGGACGCGAAGAGAGTACGGCCGATGGTAAGAGAGAATGTCTGAAGAGACGAGATCCGACGAGGCGGGCGCGAGCCGGCCGGTCTCCTGGGAGGTAACTGCCGAGTTGCTGGCCCGCTACGACCGCCCGGGCCCGCGCTACACCAGCTACCCGACGGCCATGGAGTTCCACGAGGGCGTGGACGGGGCCGCCTACGAGGCGAAGCTCACGGAGGCCAACGCGGCCGGTGACGAGCCGCTCTCCATGTACCTTCACCTGCCCTTCTGCGAACACCGCTGCACGTTTTGCGGCTGCAACGTCATCATCTCCCCTGACAAGGACCGCGCGGCCCCGTACCTGGACCTGGTGGCTCGCGAGCTCGACATGGTGGCCGAGCGGCTTCCCGATCGCCGCCAGCTCTCGCAGCTCCATCTCGGCGGTGGCACACCGACTTACTACTCTCCCGAGCAGCTCACCTCTCTGGTAAGCAAGATTCTGGCTGCCTTCCCGCCCACCGCAGAGGCCGAGCTCGCCGTCGAGGTAGACCCACGAGTTACCACCGACGAGCACGTCGATGCGCTTTCCGAGCTGGGCTTCAATCGCATATCGCTCGGAGTGCAGGACTTCACGCCCCAGGTGCAGGAGGCCATCGAGCGCGTGCAGAGCGTCGAGGAGACGGCCCACCTGGTCGAGCACGCGCGCAGTCGCGGCTTCACCGGCATCAACATCGATCTCATCTACGGGCTCCCCTATCAGGAGGAGGATTCCTTCCGGGAGGCCGTCAACACCGTGATCGACATGGGCATCGATCGCGCCGCCGTCTACTCCTTCGCCTTCGTCCCGTGGATGCACGGCAACATGAAGAAGCTCCCCGACGGCGCACTGCCGGACAGGGAGCGTAAGTTCGCGTTGTTCGCCATCGCGCGCGAGCGCTTCCTCGACTCCGGCTACCAGCCCATCGGTATGGATCACTTCGCGTTGCCGACCGACGAGCTCTCGATCGCCCGTCGCGAGGGCCGGCTGAAGCGCAACTTCCAGGGCTACTGCGTGGTGCCGGCAATCGACGTGATCGGCCTCGGCATATCGGCGATCGGTGATCTCAACGGCATTTACGTGCAGAACTTGAAGAAGCTCAGCCGCTACCAAGAGGCAATCGAGGCCGGCCAGTTGCCGGTGGAGCGCGGCGTGCTGCTGAACGACGACGACCATATACGCCGCGCGGTGATCCGCCAGTTCATGTGCAACTTCAGCGTGGAGATACCGAGCATCGAGAAACGCTTCGGCATCGTGTTTGCCGATTACTTTGCCGAAGACCTCGAACTGCTTACCGAGCACGAGCGCGAGGGCCTGGCGTTGGTCGAGAACGGGACCATCAAGGCGACTCCGGCAGGAGAACTGTTCATCCGCAATCTCGCCATGTGCTTCGACCGCTACCTGCGCGAGAAGCACTCGGACTCGAGTAAGCCGGCCTTCAGCCGCACCGTCTGATGGATAGCCTGTATGGCGGTTAAACGTCTGGTCGTGATCGGCGGCGGCATCTCGGGGCTGGCCGCCGCCTGGGGTGCGCTCGACTTTGCCCGCAAGGCCAACAGCGCCGTCGAGGTACTGGTTCTCGAGCGCGAAGCCGACGTGGGCGGCAAGGTGCGCAGCATCCACGAAGACGGCTACCTGGTGGAGGCCGGTCCCGGCGGCTTCCTCGACAACGAGCCTGCCGTTCGCCGGCTGATCGCCGGTGCCAGGATGAATGACGAGGTGCTGCCGGCCAACGAGGCCGCGGCGAACCGTTACATCGTGCGCGACGGGCGCATGCGTCTGGTCGATCCCCACCCCATCCGGTTTGCTCGGTCGGGGCTGCTCGGTGCGGGTGGCATGCTGCGATTGCTCGGCGAACCGTTCATCAAGGGGCGCCGCGATGAAAGCGACGAGACCGTATGGGACTTTGCCGCCCGCCGCATCGGGCCGGAGGCGGCCAACCAGCTGATCGCACCAATGGTGCTCGGTGTGTTCGCGGGCGATGCCAAGCGCCTGTCGCTGCCGGCGGCATTTCCGAAGATGGCCACCCTCGAGCGTGAGCACGGCTCGCTGGTACGCGGGATGCTCGCCAAGCGGAAAGAACCCTCCGGCGGTCCAGCGGGACCGGCCGGCAAGCTGACATCGTTTCGCGGTGGCCTGCACGCGCTGCCTGCCGCGCTTGCCGCCATTGACGATCTCAGCGTGGAATGCGATTCGGCCGTCGAAGCGGTCACGCGCTCGGCGAACGGCAGCTGGGAGCTGCGAGTCGCCGACCGCAGCGAGCCCATACCCGCTGATGCGGTGGTGTTTAGCGGCGAACCGTGGGCTATGGCACCGCTGCTCAGACCGCACGGCGCGGAGCTTGCTGACCGGCTCGACGGTATCTTGTGTCCGCCCGTGACCGTCATGGCCCTCGGCTTCGGTCCCCAGGCGCTCGACAAGGCGCCGGTCGGCTTCGGCGTGCTCATCCCGCGCGGCGAGGGCTTCCGCATCCTCGGCTGCCTGTGGGAGACGCATCTGTTTCCGGGCCGCTCACCACATGGACGCCTGCTGGTACGAGTAATGCTCGGCGGCGCAGTCGATCCCGAAGTCACCTATCTTCCCGACGACGAGCTGGTCTCTACCGTGCGCGACGACCTCAAACGGCTGATGAACATCGGTGAGCCGCCGATATTCCAGCGCATAGTGCGCTGGCCGCGCGCCATTCCCCAGTACGAGCTCGGCCATCTCGATAGAGTGGCGGCCATCGAATGGGATCTCGGGCGATTGCCCGGGCTCTTCATCGCGGGCAACGCCATGCACGGCATCGCCTTTGCAAAAGCTGCGACCACCGGTGTATGTCGCGGAGAAGAAGCCGCGCGCTGGCTGCTAAGCCAGCACTAGCCCGGATTAGGAGAGACGAATGACGAACGGTGCGGGAGCCTCTAACGAGACTTGCTCTCTCGACGACCCTCAGGTCGCCGATGTGCTCGAGCGGCTGCACGCCGCCGCCAAGGGACAGTGGCTCGAGTTCGTCGTCCCGGGGCTCGGCATGGTTTTCGACTGGCTACTCGGCCGCGAGGCGACGGTAGCCGAGGAAGCCGAGCGCATGAAGAAGCTCTACATACCGCTGTCGCCGGAGCAGGGGCGGCTGGCCTACCTGGTGGCACGCTCGCTGGGCGCGCGCCGTATAGTCGAGTTCGGCACCTCGCTCGGCATCTCCACCATCTATCTCGCAGCGGCCGTGCGTGACAACGGCGGCGGCCTCGTCATCGGCTCGGAGATTCACCCGGAAAAGATAGTCCGCGCCCGCGCCCACATAGCAGAGGCCGGTCTGGCCGACTACGTCGAGGTTCGCGAAGGGGACGCCCAGGAGACGCTGGCCGATCCCGGCGGCACCGTGGACATGGCGCTACTCGACGGCTGGAAACACCTCTACCTACCGATAATCAAGATGCTGACCCCACACCTGCGACCGGGCGCTGTAGTGCTCGGCGACAACATCAACACCTTCAAGAAGACCCTGACCCCGTACGTCGAACACGTGAGCGACACGGCCAACGGGTTTCAGTCGGTCACCCTGTCGGTAGCAGATGGCACCGCGTACTCGGTGAAGCTGTAGAGCGGACTACGCTGCCCGGAACAGTAGTAGGAAGTTCAGCAGCTCGAGTGTGCTGCCTTCGATGTTGACGGCGCCGGAGGCAAATGCGACTGCGGCGTTGCGGTGGCCGGCCAGGATTTCTTTCCACACTTGCGAGTCGGTCGTGACGGTGACGTCCGCGACTTCAGGGAACTCTTCGCGCACTTCGGCGATGCCGTGGCGTACGTGCACCGTGAACTCCTTGCTGACGTCCGGGAAGCGGAAGCCTACGACGACGTTCTTCTCCAGGCTCTTGTCGGCGTCCAGGTTCACCGGTAGTGACTTCATGAAGTTCTCGATGGGAAAACTGCGCAATAGATCCGCCGGGGTCTGCTCGGGGTCGGGCGGTGCGAGCACCACCGCGCCCTCGGTCTCCAGGGCCTGCGTCAGGTAGTAGTTTCTACCGTTGGCGCTTACCTGCTTGGCGCCGAGCAGCCTCAGGTTCGCGGCTCTGAGCTTGCGGGC
>PIVZ01000186.1 GCA_003354045.1 bacterium | reverse complement strand
TGGATTAAGTTAAGTAATTATAATCGGCGGCCCGGTTTCAAGACCATCCTGGAATAATAGCCGCTTTGTCCCCAATATCAGGGAATTAACAGACAGACGGGAGGTGTTCCATGTTTACAGGGCTAAAGCTTTGCTGTCTGTCCAATCTACTGTCTTCCGGTGCGTCGGTCGCGTGGTGCGGGGCCCATGTCTGGGGCGTCGAGACCGACCGGACCTCGCACATGATGTACCGTCTGATCGACGAAAATCACCCGCGCTACGATGCGGAGCTCGCCAGCCGACACGGCGATGCGATCCTCAAGACCTATCGCCGTATGGATGAGATAATCGGTAAGGTCGTGAGCCGTCTGGCGCCCGAAGACGTCTTGTTCGTGCTCAGCGACCACGGTTTTCATAGCTGGCGCCGCGGCTTCAACGTAAACAGCTGGTTGGTCGAGAACGGCTTCATGGCGCTCAAGGGAGGGGCCAAGCACACGGACCGTAAATTCTTGCAGGACGTCGATTGGTCGCGCACCAAGGCCTATGCGCTCGGAGTCGGCTCCATCTACCTCAACGTCAAGGGGCGTGAGGGCAAGGGCATCGTAGGCCCGGGCAAGGAGTACGGCCGGGTGGTCCGTGATCTGGCCGACAAGCTGCGCGAGGTCGTGGATCCGGCCACCGGCCAACGTGTGGTCGACGAGGTCTATATTGCCGAGGAGACCTGGTCGGGCGAGCGGATTGCAGAGGCGCAGGACCTGCAGGTCGGCCTGGCCCCCGGATACCGTGTGTCCTCGGCCACGCCGCTCGGCGGTGCGCCGAAAGGGCTGTTCGAGGACAATATGAAGAAGTGGAGCGGCGACCACGCTACCAGCCAGACCGCGATCACAGAGGGCATCCTGTTCAGCAATCGCAGCATTGCCGAGAAGAAGGTTTCGATCCTCGATTTGGCGCCGACGATTCTCGGGCTTCTCGACGTTCCGATTCCCGGTGGCTACGACGGGAAGTCGCTCACCATCGGTGCGCCACGGGCCGCGAGCGGCAATGATGCGGGGGCCATGTAGATGGAGTTTGTCAATCGAGTCATAGCGGGAACCCTCGGCGGGTTCGTCGGCGGCGCCCTGGCGGGATTGGGTGAGGCGGCGACCATCGCCGCCTTCGGTGGTGCCGAGGAGTTCGGTGCGTTC
Source organism: bacterium (assembly GCA_003354045.1). GTDB lineage: Bacteria > Desulfobacterota > Binatia > UBA1149 > CAITLU01 > PIVZ01. The sequence goes on along the minus strand of PIVZ01000186.1, from coordinate 7,064 downwards.
TTCTTTGCGGCTCTCGCCTACGGCCTTTTCGGAGCGGCCGTGGGCGGCGGCTGGGCGCTGGCGGCATCCATAGTTCCATTTCTCGGTGCCGAGGCCGGTGCCGTACTGGGAACGGGGGGTGGATTGGCGATAGCCGCGCTCGGCTTCGTCGTCTCCCGCTTTCGTGTCACGCGCGACGTCTTCGGCGAGAGCCTGCCGATCGCGAGTGCAACCGGGATACTCGTCCACCTGCTCTTGCTGGGCTTGGCAGTCGCGCTGTTCATCGCCGTGCGTAGGTCTCTGACGCGCGCGGCGGGCAGCCGCGGGGCGACCGCAGCGGGGCTTCGCTGGGCGCTCGGCTGCGTGGCTACGGCTGCGGTGCTCACAGTCGCGCTCAACGCGGTTCTTGCCGGTGGCGGAGACGAGACGTTCCCATCCGGGACGGCGCAGGGGGCGAACGTCATCCTGATCATCGCCGACACGCTTCGTCCCGATTACACGGGGCCCTACGGGGCACAGACCGTCTCCACTCCGGCTCTCGATCGGCTTGCCGCCGACGGTGTCGTGTTCGATCGGACCTTTGCGCACTCGTCGTGGACACGCCCGTCCATAGCCACGATTCTCACCTCCCTGTACGCGGCCTCGCACACGGTCATGCACAAGACCGACCTGCTTCCGGAAGATGTCGTGACGCTGGCCGAAGCCATGCAGGAAGGCGGCTACCGTACGTCGGGCTTCGTCACCAACATCAATGTGGCGCCTTCGTTCGGCTTCGACCAGGGCTTTCAGGAGTACAGCTACCTCGCGCCCGAGTTCTTCTTCGGCGCCACCGACTCTGCCTCCAAGCTTTCTCTCTACAGCGGCATGCGCCTGATCCGCGAGCGCTTCCTGTCGAGCAAGAAATGGGTGCGCAACTACTACCAGGACGCCGAGACGGTCAACTCCGGCGCCTTGCCGTGGCTGGATGCGAATGCCAGGCAGCCGTTCTTTACGCTCATCCATTACATGGACCCGCACGACCCGTACTTCGAGATTCCCTACAACGGAGTGGCAGTGGCCCGAGTGGACACGCCGAATCCGGACCCCTCCCAGAGTGGCCGGCTCGAGAAGCTCTACGCGTCCAACATCGAGTACATGGACGGTTTCCTCGCCCGGCTGTTCGCCGAGCTCGACGATGCGGGACTCTATGACGACACGGTGATCGCGTTCACCGCTGACCACGGCGAGGAATTCTTCGAGCACGGTGGCTGGTGGCACGGGACCACACTCTACGAGGAGCAGATCCACGTACCGCTGATCGTCAAGCTCCCCGGCAACGACAAGGCCGGCAAGCGTGTGGGCGGCCTGTCCGGCCTGATAGATGTTGCGCCGACATTGCTCGGGGTGGCCGGTGTTCCGGTACCGCCGACTTATCAAGGACGAGATTTGTTCGGCCAGGGGCAGTCGCCGAAGGCCCTCTACGCCGAAGAAGACCACGAGGGTAACGTTCTCGAATCGATCCGTACCGAGCGTTGGAAACTGGTCTTGGCAAACGAGGGCAACCCGCGGGGGTTGGCCAACGAGGAGCTCTACGACCTGGAGAAGGATCCAGGCGAGACCAACAACGTGGCGGCCACACAAAGCGATCGGGTCGCGGCCTTGAAGGCAGACATGGAAGCTCTGCGCGGGGCCGCCGCGCTGGGTGCGGTGACGGCCGAGAGCGGAGAGCTGGACGAGGCAGCCAAGGAGCGTTTGCGCGCGCTCGGCTATCTCGAGTAGCGATGCTCCTGGTCGTCGCCTGGGACGGGGCTTCCTTCGAGCTCCTCGACGGCTGGATGGGCAGCGGCGAGCTACCGGTCATCGCCGATCTCAAGCGCAGAGGAGCCTGGCGACGCTTGCGCTCGACGGTTCCCGCAGTGACCTTTCCCGCCTGGAGCAGCTTCATGACGGGGGCCACGCCGGGTCGTCACGGGGTTACCGATTTCACCGTGCGACGCGGTGGCGACTACGCGGTGCACTTCGTCAATGCCAGCTACCGGCGCCTACCGAGCATCTGGAGCATGATGAGTAGCGCCGGGCAGCGCGTCGGTGTCTACGCGATGCCGGCAACCTATCCGGCCGAGCCCCTCGACGGCATTCAGGTATGCGGTTTCGACACCCCTCTGGGTGCAAGCGGAGCGGCCGGCTTCTGTCACCCTCCCGAGCTGGCCGACCGTCTCAGCGAGCGCTACGGCGGGCTAGCAGTGGGTGGGCCGCCGCAGACCCGCATCGATGAAGGATGGCATGAGCGAGCGCTCCGGCAGATGCGCGAGACGGTGCGGTTGCGCACACGCATAGTGACGGATTTGCTGAAGGAGGACCGCTTCGACTGCTTCGTCGTACACTACGGAGAGTCCGACACTGCATCCCACCATTTCTGGCAGTTCCACGATAGCTCCTCTCCGTTTCACCGGGGCGGCCACACTCTTGGTTCGTCTCTGCGCGAGGTCTACCGTGAGCTCGATGCTGCGCTCGGCGAGTTGCTGGATGCGGCCGGGCCGGATGCCGAGGTAATGGTTCTCTCCGACCATGGTAGCGGCGGTAGCTCCGACCGTGTCGTCTTCTGGAACCGCTGGCTTGCCGATCTGGGTTTGCTCGGCTTCAAGGACAACGCCGCCGCTTCGATTCCGTTCTCAGCCGTGCGCAAGGCCGTCATGCGTGTGCTGCCCGGAAGCCTACAGCCTTGGCTGTTTGCCCGGCTGCGACCGGCTGCCGCCGCTCTGGAGTCGAGGGCGCGCTTTGCCGGAATAGACTGGTCGCGCACGCGGGCCTACAGCGAGGAGCTCAACTACTATCCGTCGGTTTGGCTCAACCTTCGTGGTCGCGAGCGCGCAGGCGTGGTGAGTGAGGCAGAGGCGCCCGGCGTGCTCGACGAGATCGCCACGGCGGCCTTGGAGCTGCGAGACCCGTGGGATGGGCATCCTGTGGTGAGCCGCGTACGACGCCGCGAAGAATTATTCTCCGGCCCCTATGCCCACCGGGCGCCGGATCTCGTCTTCGAGCTCGCCGAGCCCGCGGGCTACAGCTACTGCGCTGCGTCGAGCCGCGGCGGCAGGGAGCGTGCGAGCCTGCGGCGGCTGGTGCCGGCCGAGATGACCGGAGCTCGGGGCACGCTCATGAGCGGCACGCACAGGGCCATGGGGATGTGCGTGCTTGCCGGCGCCCGCGTCACCCCCGGGGGCTTCGATGATGCCGGTATCGAAGACGCGGGAGCGACGTGTCTGGCGATGGCCGGGCTCGAGCCGGGCCAGTCAATGGACGGCAGGGTCTGGAAGGAGGCGGTACGTCTCCGTGACCTCGCGCCGAGCGAGCCCGCCCCCGCGGAGGATCCCAGGCCCTATACCGATGAGGAGGAGTCCGTGGTAGCCGAGCGCTTACGCGCGCTGGGCTACCTGGGCTGAGAAAATGGCCGCGCGAATCGCGATGGTGGCCGCTTGCCCGTTTCCCTCTCCACAGGGCTCACAGGTGTTCGTCGGCCAGATGTGCGAGCGCCTGACCGCCGCCGGACATACGGTGCACCTGGTCACCTATGGGCAAGGCGAGCAGGTGGAGGGCCGTGGCTATCGGCACCACCGGATCCGCCGCCTGCCCGGGGATGATGCCCTGCGCTCCGGTCCCTCTATGATGAAGCCGCTGCTGGACGCCATGCTCGTGGTCGAGCTCGGCAAGATCGTTCGCAGCCAGAACATCGAGATAGTGCACGCGCACAACTACGAGGCCCTGCTGGCGGCATTGGCCGTGCGTCTGCGCACCGGGACTCCCGTCGTCTATCACAGTCACAACCTCATGGGCGACGAGCTTGCCACCTACTTCGACTCGCGCGCTGGCGCCGCCGCGGCAGGCGCGTTCGGGCGCTGGCTGGACCGCTGCGTGCCGCGGCGGGCAGACCACTCGGTGGCCCTGTGTGAGTACACCGGCCGAGTGCTGCGCCAGGCCGGCGTGGCCGAGCAGCGGCTCTCGGTGATCCCGCCGGCCGTCGATGACGAAGGACCGGCAGGCGACGCCAAGGAGGCCCGTCGGCGGCTCGGCCTGCCCATCGACGGGTTCCTGGTGGGCTATTGCGGCAATCTCGACCGCTATCAGAACCTCGAGCTACTACTCTCGGCCGCGCGCAGGCTCGGGAAGGCCGGGAAGGCCGGGGAGGCCGGGGAGGCCGCAGCAGGCCGCGTGGGCGTATTCTTCGCCACCCATGGCGGCGAGCCGGGCTTTGAGAGGCTCGTCCAAGAGGCGGCGCAGTCCCTGTATGCGCGAGTGCTGCCAGTGGACTCCTTCGCAATGGCCAGACGCGCGGTCGAGGCCGCAGACGTACTTGTGTTACCCCGGCGCGCGGGTTCCGGCTATCCTGTAAAATTGCTGAACTATATGAGCGCGGCCAAGCCGGTCATTACCGCTGGCTGTGGGGGCAAGGTCTTGACCGATGGAGTCGACGGGATAGTCGTTGCAGACGGCGATCCGGCGGCCTTGGCGGGGGCCATTGCCGGTCTGCGAACCGATGCCGAGCGGGCGCGCGCTCTCGGTGCGGCCGGGCGAGACACTTTCCTGGCACGCCTTACGTGGGAGGTAGTGTTGCCGCGGATCGAGGCGATCTACAAAGGGCTTCTCGGTCCGCGCCAGGCCGGTCAAGCGGTGGGGCCGAGACCCGTGGGCATGTATCGATAGATGGCCGACAACGGAGAGAGGAGGGCGGCTTGAGCGTCTCTGACGAGAGTATCTCGATTTCAGTGGTAATCCCCGTCTTCAACGAGGAGGAGAGCCTGGAGCAGCTCTACGAGCGCCTCACCGCCGTGATCGAGGGGCTCGGCGAGAGCTACGAGGTCGTATTCGTGAACGACGGTAGTACAGATCGTTCCGAGGCGATGTTGACCGATTTCCATGGGCGCAATCCACGCATGAAGGTGGTGAGCTTTTCTCGCAACTTCGGTCACCAGGTGGCTGTGACCTGCGGTATGGACTTTGCCTCCGGGGATGCCGTCATCGTGATGGACGGCGATCTTCAGGATCCCCCCGAAGTACTACCCGACCTGGTCGCGCGCTGGCGCGAGGGCTACGAGGTTGTCTACGCGATCAGGCAGGAGCGAAAGGAGAACGTCTTCAAACGGGCTGCCTACAGGAGCTTCTACTGGCTGCTCAACAAGGTGTCCTACCTCGACATACCGCTCGACAGCGGGGATTTCTCGTTGATCGACCGAAGAGTGGTGAACGTTCTCAAGAGCATGCCGGAGCGCAACCGTTTCGTCCGCGGGTTGAGGACGTGGGCGGGCTTTCGTCAGATCGGTTACGAGTACGCGCGCGAGGCCCGTTACGCCGGCAACTCCAAGTACGATTTCGCTCGCCTCATCAGTCTTGCATTAGATGGCCTGGTCTCCTACTCCTACGTGCCGCTCAGACTGGTGAGCAACATCGGCATGCTGGTCTCGCTCTCGGCTCTTGGATACATGGTCTACCTGCTCTTTGCGCGCATGCTCGGCGATGTGACTATCCAAGGCTGGGTCTCGACGGTTGTGATCGTGCTCTTCCTGGGCGGTATTCAGTTGCTTTCGCTCGGGGTAATCGGCGAGTACGTTGGTCGCATATTCGACGAGGTCAAGAAACGCCCGCACTATGTCATCCGTAACGTCGTCGGCCTCAGCGGGGCCGAGGCGGCCAGGGGGGACAGCGGGGATCATTGACGCCGCCGGCCGCCGCTGCGTGGCCGTGCGCCGTCCGCCGGGACGCCAAAGGTATGAGAGAGAGGTTTTCGAGAATTGCCGCCATCGTGGTGGCCGTCGGAGTGCTTCAAGCGGTCGTCGAGTCGGTGACGTTTGCCGTCCTTTACCGCGAGCTGCTGTTTGCCCCTTATCGGTTCTTTACGGTCCAGAGCTACGACGCCTTTACCAAGCTCTATTTCTTGATGGCCGGGGTGCTGCCGCTGCCCGAGGTCCTCGATGTCTTCCTCGCACAAGGCCTGTGGCCCAAGCTGGCACTGATTCCCGAACTGGTCGCCGTCAACGTGTTCGTGGCCTTGCTCCTCGCCTGCATCCTGGCGCCGTTCGCCTCGTGGTTGGGGCTCGGGGAGCGTCTGCCCGGGCCGACCTTCGTGGTGCGAACCGTGGTGGTCGTTATCTCTCTCGAGGTGCTCGTCCATTTGGTCGTGTTGGCGACCAGCGTGAAGGTGCCCATGGAGCCGACGGTTGCCAAGGTGGCCCGAAACCTGGTCCGGGCGGCAGCGGTTGACGGCGTTGTTCTGGCGCTTGGCGTCGCTGTGGCGACGGGCCTTGCGGCCGCCGCGGCCCTCAAGCGCGGAGGCGGCCAGGCTCTGGTCGCCTCGGGTGTCGCTGCCTCGGTCCTGTGGGTCTTGTCGGCGGTGCCAGGAGGGGCGGCGGTCCCGCGGCCTGCGGCCACGACTGGGGAAGCACCGGCGGCCGGCTACAACGTGATTCTGATCTCCGTTGACAGCCTGCGCGCCGATCACATGAGTGCCTACGGCTACGAGCGCGATACCTCGCCAGCTGTGGCAGAAATGGCCGAGAGGGGGGTGTTGTTCCGCCACTGCACCAGCACGACTTCGTGGACTCTCCCGGCCCACATGTCGATGCTGACCGGGCGATCTCTGCTCGGCCACGGGGTCGTCTCCGACGACCGCAGCCTCGGGGCGCAGGTGCCCACGCTTGCCGAGTCGTTCGCGACCGCCGGCTATGCCACCGGCGCCGTCGTTTCGGCTCCCTACCTCAACTCGCGCTACGGTTTTGACCGCGGCTTCGATGACTATGATGAGGAGTCGATACTGTTCGAGACCAACGAGGACTCCTACAAGACCGTCACCGCTCCGATCCTTCACGAAGCGGCCACACGGTGGATCGACGCCCACCGTGACCGGCCTTTTTTCCTGTTCCTTCACTACTGGGACGTGCACTACGATTACGCGCCCACGCCGCCCTACGACACGATGTTCGACCCCGACTACCAGGGAGCCGTCACGGGGGATGATTTCTACTTCAGCGATGCGATCAATGCCGATATGGACCCGCGCGACCTGGACCATGTGGTGGCCCTGTAAGACGGCGAGATTCGCATGGTGGACGACTACA
>PIVZ01000777.1 GCA_003354045.1 bacterium | reverse complement strand
ATCTGGCCGGCGTGCTCACCGAACAGGCGCTGGGGGAGGCCGCGGCACGGGCCGCGGGAAAGGCATGATGATTGCGGCCAAGAGCACGAATACAGAAGCGAACGATGACCGGGAGGTGAGGCGCGATGGCTGAGGCGCGGCTTGTTAGCTTGACGATCAACGGCGTCGCCTACGAGGCGCTCGCCCAGCCACGAATGACGCTGGCCGATTTTCTCCGCGGTGAGCTTGGGCTCACCGGGACGCACGTTGGCTGTGAGCATGGAGCCTGCGGCGTGTGCACGATTCTCATGAACGGCAAGTCGGTGCGCTCGTGCCTCATGCTGGCCGTGCAGGCCGAGGGGGCCGAATTGATGACGGTGGAGGGGCTCGGCCGGGAAGGGGAGCTGCACCCGATTCAGGAAGCGTTCATGGAGGCGCACGGTCTCCAGTGCGGCTTCTGCACGCCCGGTTTCCTGTTGACAGTCTACGAGCTTCTTCAAGACAACCCGCAACCGAACGACGATGAGATCCGCGAAGCGCTCGGCGGGCAGATCTGCCGGTGCACCGGATACCAGTCGATCTTCAAATCGATTCATCTGGCCGCCGACAAGCTGGCGACGGCTGGCGCTGGCGAAGGCGCCGCGAGCCCCGCGTAGGCGCGAATCGGAGAGGTAGACGATGGCGGTCGATATTCCCAAGAACCTGGCAGACCTGCCCACCAGTTCGGCTCGTTGGATCGGCAAAGACGTCAATCGGGTAGAAGATCCCAAGCTGCTCACCGGCCGCACGGAGTTCATCGACGATGTGACGCTGCCGGGCATGCTTCACTGCGCGATTCTGCGCAGCCCGTTTGCGCACGCGCGAATAAAGTCCGTCGATATCAGCGCGGCCGAGAAGCTCCCCGGTGTGGCCGCGGTCGTGAACGGCGAAGATGCCGCGCGCTGGAGCTACCCGCCGGTGACTGCGCCGGATGGCTGGGGCAGGCACTGCATGGCCGGCGAGAAGGTCAGCTTCGTCGGCGAGCCGGTCGCCGCCGTGGCCGCGAGTAGCCGCTATGTGGCCGAAGACGCGCTCGAGCTGATCGACATCGAGTACGAACCGCTCGAGCCGGTCGTCGATGCCGCCAAGGCAGCCGACCCCGCCAGCCCGCTGGTCCAAGAGGACAAGGGCACCAACGTCATGTTGCAGCGGGTCTTCACCTGGGGCGAGATCGACGAGGCGTTTGCACAGGCGGACCAGGTATTCACGGAGAAGTTTCGCTGGAACCGCCTGGGCGCCAACCCCTTGGAAACCTGTGGGGTGATAACCGAGTGGGACCCCTTCGAGAACAGCATCACCATGCGCGGCAGCTTCCAGTCCGCCGCCCACATGGCACTGGGCAAGGCGGCGACCATGGGACTGCCGTCGAACAAGGTGCGGGTTATCGCGCATCCCCACGGTGGCAGCTTCGGTGGCAAGGGGGGCTTCCGCGGCTCCGACATCACCGCGCTGCTCTCGCGCAAGACCGGCGGTCGGCCGGTCAAGTGGATCGAAGATCGCATGGAGTACTTGGTCGGCGGTGCCGGTCAGTCGTGGGACCGTTTCTACGAGGTGTCGCTGGCGGTCAAGAACGACGGCGACGTTACCGGCCTCAAGGTGAAATTGCTCGACGACCTCGGGGCCACCGGCGAGGCTTTCGGCGCGCTTTCCGTGGCCAAGCCGCTAACCTCGTTTACAGGCTGCTATACGATCGGGGCCGCCGAGTACGATCTCACAGTGGTAGCCACTAATAAGCTGCCGCAGAGCCCGTACCGCGGCATGGGTCCGCCGCCGCACAACTTCGTGCTTGAACAGATGATGGACATCGCGGCGCGCGCCCTGGATATGGACCCTGCCGAGATCAGGCGCAAGAACTTCATTCCGCCGGAAAGTTTCCCCTACACGATCATCACCGGCAACGAGTACGACAGTGGGCGCTACGAGGCGGCTCTCGACGAAGTGCTCGAGATGGCCGACTACTCCGAACTGCGAAAGGAGCAGGCACAGGCGCGCGCCGAGGGTCGTTA
>PIVZ01000185.1 GCA_003354045.1 bacterium | reverse complement strand
GTTCCGGACGTCCACGATGACCTGACCACACCCCATATCCTCGCGATGGACCGCATTCGCGGCCTGCCGCTAGAGGAAGTGATGAGCCCCGAACATCCGCAGGTGATGCGCGACGAGATAGCGGCGCGCCTGCTGGAACTGGTCTTGCGCGAGCTTTTCGAGTTTCGTTTGATGCAGACGGATCCCAACTTCTCGAACTACTTCCTGTTGGACGATGGCCGGACGGTGGCGCTGCTCGACTTCGGCGCCACACGCGAAGTCTTGCCGGAGCTCTGCGAGCACTACAGAGACCTCCTTCGCGCGATCTTCAGAGAGGATCGAAGGGGCGTATACGAGGCCGCGGTCGAGATCGGTTTTCTCCACGAGGACGACCCCGAACACCGCAGGAACCACTTCATCGATCTGATTCAGCTGGCGTTTGAACCGTTCTCGCGATCCGGAATCTACGACTTCGGTGCCTCGAACCTGATGATCCGCGCCCGCGACGCCGGCATGGATCTCGTGTTCCGACAGGGCTTCGTGCGCATGCCGCCGCCCGAGACGATGTCCCTGCACCGCAAGCTCGACGGCACGCTCTTGCTCTGCTTGCGGCTGCACGCCCGCATCGACGCGCACGCCCTGATCGAACCCTTCGTGAGCTGACGGCCTGACGGGACTGGAAGAACAGACACTTCCCCGCAGAGTGAGCCGGGGCACAAGCCGGGCGGCTTCCCCGCCGTCGCGCTAGCCCGAAACTTCTCCTGGCTCGATCAGTGCCAGCGCCGGAAGCGGGCGGTTGGCGATCTCCCGGGCTTCCTCGGGCGAGAGCCCGAGCATCCTGAGCACGATGGCGGCAACGCGTTCGGGCGCGTCTTCTTCGATCTCACCGCGCAGGCGAGCCGTCACTATGGCAAGCACGGCCCCCCCGGCAGCGAAGACCGTCGCGTCGCGATCGATGACGGAGAAACGGCCGGCATCGATGGCGATGCGAATGTCGCGCGCCATGCGCTTTACCAGCCCCACACGGAACACGGCCATCGACATTCCGGAACGCACGAGAAACCAACCCCAGGTTTCGTCTTCTGCCGCCCTTCCGACCGTGTAGCGTACCGATGCAGAGAGAACCTCGGCGGGGTCCTTCACCGACTCGGCAATCCTGTCCAACACGTCGCCGAACGATTCGATGCTCTCGGCAATGATGGCCTCGGTGATCGCCTCCTTCGACTCGAAGTGATTGTAGAAGGAGCCGAAAGCGACGTCGGCGGCTTCGGCTATCTCTTGCACGGTGGCGGCGTCGATCCCCTTTCGCGCCATGACGGAGTGGGCCGCCCGCACGAGCTTCGCGCGGGTCTCGCGCCGGCGACGGGCGCCCCGCCCTTCCGCCGGCCTTGGTTTCGCTTCCACTTCAGACATCGCTGCGTTCTCGGCCCTGCCGATAGCGAGGATAGCATGCTTGACAAAAGACTCAAATCTGATAAAAGTCTCATTATTGAGCCAGTCATCAGTCCGAGCAGGAGGGAACCATGACCGCTACGGCCGATAGAACCGAGGCAGGCAACCAGCCGCCCCACGCTGAGCTGTTCCAACCAATCACCATCGGCAACGTCGAGATCAAGAACCGGATCGTGATGGCGCCGATGAACACGATCTTCTCGATGGACAACCTGGGCTACGTGAACGAGCAGATCCTCGCCTACTACGCGGCACGCGCCAAGGGCGGCGTGGGACTGATCATCTCGGAATGTGTGCTTGGAACCAAGATGGCCTCGAGGTTCCCCTACACCTCCAACCTTCACCTCTTCAACCCGTCTCACGTGCCGGGGCTGGAAGAGGTCGTGGAGACGATTCACGCGTTCGGATCGAAGACCTTCATCCAGCTATCGATCGGGTTCGGGCGACAGGGACACAACCACGACCACGAACCGCCGCCGGCGCCTTCGGCCGTGCCCTATGAGACCAGCCTCGAGATGCTGCCGAAGAAGATGCTCGAGACGATCCGGAAGAACGAGAGCTTCTTCCACCCGAGTCTTCCCACCGTGGCCTTCGCGGACAAGCCACGCGAGATGACCCGTGAAGAGATAAAGAGCGAGATCGAGGAGTTCTCCAACTCCTGTCTGCTGGCCCTGCGGGCCGGATTCGACGGTATCGAGCTACACGCGCCGCACGGATACCTCGAGCATCAGTTCCTCTCGCCGCGCTCCAACAAGCGAACCGACGAGTATGGCGGATCGCTGGAGAACCGGATGCGCTTCGTTCTGGAGATCTACCACAAGGTGCGCGAGAAGATCGGCAACGCCGTGCCACTCGGCATCCGGCTTTCCGGCGACGAACACATGCCCGAGGGCATCCATCACGACGAGCTCAAGATCGTCGTCAAGACGCTGGGCGACCTGGGCATCGATTACGTTCACCTATCTTCGGGTTCCTACGAGGCAACGAAGTACTTCTTCCCGGAGGAAGACGGGACGATGTGCGAAGAGGCGGCCGGCTTCAAGTCGATGCTGCCCGAGCATGTGCCGGTCATGACCCCGTCGATCCACGACCCGGCACTGGCCGCGGCCGCGATCCGTGATGGTAAGACCGATCTCATCTCACTGGGCCGCCAGCTCCTGATCGACGCGGACTGGGCGAACAAGGTGCACGCGGGTGAGAAGTTCCGCAAGTGCACCCGCTGCTGCGAATGCCTGGCGCGCACTGTCGTCGGCCTGCCGGTGCGCTGCCTGCACAACCGCGACCTCGGACGGGAGAAGTACATGCCCGAGTACTGGCGGCCGACGCGGGCGAAAGGAGAGCCGGTCATACATCAGCTCGCGCAGTTGCCGTGAGCAAGGCGATGGAGGTGCGAGCGGCGCGCGCCTGGTTTCCATCGCGCAGGGGGTTTGCGATATAGCGATATCGCAAACCAAGAGGGAGCAAGCACATGCCATACTACGGCTGGGATGAAGATCACCTCTCGGTAGTCCGTGGCTCCATCCAGAGGTTCTGCAAAGAGAACCTGAGCCCGGAGTACGTCCGCTGGATGGACGAGAACTGCGACTTTCCACCCGACGATCTGTGGAAGAAGCTGGCCGACTACGGTCTCTTCGACCGCAGCCTATCGAGCTCGCCCTATGAATATCTGATCGTCCAGGAAGAGATCGCCACCGCTTCGGTGGCGGTGATGTTGGCGGTCGGCGCCTCGATCGGATTCGGCCAGGGCTTCATCGCCTTTCTCGGCAGTCCGGAGCAGCAGAAAGAGTTCCTTCCAAAGCTGGCCCAGGGCGAAGTCAAGATGTGCATGGCTTTGACCGAGCCCGGTGGTGGCACCGACATCCTCGGCTCGTTGCGTACGACCGCCGTCGCGGACGGCGACGACTACATCTTGAACGGCCAGAAGATCTTCATAACGGCGGCCCACGTGGCCGACTACCTGGTCGTGATCGCCATCACGGACCCGAAGGCGGAGGACAAGACCAAGTCCTGGTCGGTGTTCTTGGTGGATGCCAAGACCGAGGGCGTGACGATCAACAAGATTTCCAAGCTCGGCATCCATGCCTGCGCCTGTACCGAGATCTTCCTGGATGAAGTGCGGGTGCCAAAGGAGAACATGCTGGGCCCTGAGAACCGCGCCTACGGCTTCCTTCTCGGCAGAAGCGATTCTCCGAAGAAGAGCAAGAGCGGCAGCGCCAGCAAAGGCAAGTCGGCGCTCAATGCCTTGCTCAACGTCGAGCGAGTCGGCACCGCAATGCTCTCCCTCGGCATCGCAAAGGCCGCTTACAAGGAAGCGTTGCAGTACGCCCAGGAGCGCGAGGCGTTCGGAAAGCAGATCGGCCAGTTCCAGATCATCCAGAACTATCTGGTCGAAATGGCCATTCAGATCGAGAACGCGCGCAACATGATCTACGGCACGGTGAGCCGCGCGCTGGCCGGTCAGCCGAGCGTCATGCAGGCACAGATGTCCAAGATCGTAGCGGCGCGCGCCTCGGAGTACTGCGCCATCCAGGGAATGGAGATCCTCGGCGGCTATGGCTACACGATGGAGTACGACATGCAGCGCCACTTCCGCGACTACAAGCAGATGGTGTTTGCACCGATCACCGACGAGATGGCCATCAACGTGATCGCGCGGATGATGGGACTGCCGAAGTCGTACTGACCGTGCCCGCCCACGTGGAGGAGGAGACGTGATCTATCTGAGCGATGCGCTCATGGAGAACGCCGCCAAGCAGCCCGACGCCGAGGCTCTGGTGTTCGAGGGAACCCGGCTCACCTTCGGCGAGCTCAACGAGCGCGTGAACCGGCTGGCTTCCGGACTCGAGACGCTGGGCCTGCGCCGCGGCGACCACGTCGCCGTCGTGCTCGAGAACTGCCACCAGTACATGGAGGTCTACTACGCGCTCGCGAAGGCCGGCATGGTCGCGGTGCCGCTCAACTGGCGGCTTTTCGAGAAAGAGCTCGCCTACATCGTGGAGCACTCGGACTCGGTCGCCCTGGTCGCGGGCGAGAAGCACCTTGCCCTGGCCGATGCGATACGCCGGCAGGTAGAAAGACTGCGTCTCCTCGTCGGCGTAGACTGCGAGAGCAACGCAATGACCCCTTATGAAGATGTCCTGGCGGCCGGCAGCGCGGCAGAGCCAGACCGCGACGCGCTCGACGAGCACGCCATGACGATCCTCATGTACACCGGCGGCACCACGGGACTGCCCAAGGGCGTGATGCTCTCGCACCGCAACCTGCTGGCAGCAATCAAGGCCATCATCGGACCCGGCATGAGCGGGTCCGGAGCCTGCACACTCTTTGCCCTACCCTTCTTTCACATAGCCAACTGGCAGGCGTTTCTCTTTCATGCGATCGGCGGCTCGGTGATAGTGGCGCGCACGGCCAGTGCCGAGAAGATCCTCGAGTTGCTCGTCGAAGAACGCCCGGTAATGGTCAACCTGGTGCCGACCGTGTACCAATCGATGCTTGCGCTGCCCGGTATCGCCGACGTCGACTTTTCCTTCGTCGGCCGCTTCTCGGCCTCCGGCGCGCCGATAGCACCCGAGACCATGAAGCGCTGCGAGGAGGTATTCGGCATGAGGTTCGGCAAGGGCTACGGGCTTACCGAAGCCGCCCCCGCCGTCTCGGCTCTCGGCCCCGCTGAGTATGCGTTGGAGGGCGATCCTCTGCTGGTGAAGCGCTCGCGCTCGGTCGGCAAGCCGCTCGCGAACGTGCAGGTCAAGATCCGCCGTAGCGACGGCAACGAGTGCAATGCCGGCGAGGAAGGTGAGGTCACGGTATTCGGCGACAACGTGATGCTCGGATACTGGAGAGACCCCGAGCGCACCGCCAACGCCCTGCGCGAAGGCTGGCTATGGACCGGTGACGTCGGCTTCCAGGACGAAGACGGCTACATCTATCTCGTAGACCGCAAGAGCGACATGATCCTCTCCGGCGGCGAGAACGTCTATCCGACCGAAACCGAGAACGCCCTGCAGGAGCACCCTGCGGTTCGCGAGGTAGCGGTAATCGGCATTCCCGATGAGAGGTGGGGCGAGGCGATAAAGGCGGTGGTCGCTCTAGAGCCCGGCCGCGAGGCGACCGAGGCCGAGTTGATCGACTTCTGCAAGACGCAGATCGCCGGATACAAGTGTCCGAAGTCCGTGGTTTTCATCGACGAGCTACCGAAGTCGACGGTGGGCAAGATCTTGCGGCGTGAGGTGAAGAAGAGGTACGAATAGGCGCAAGGGCAACGGATTGGCCGACAACACAGGACCTCGGCAGTAGAGGAGAGCAACGATGGCGGAAGCAGTTTTCGAACAGGACGATTTCTTCAAGATAGATCCCGAGCCGCATCTGATTGGCGACATGACACCGCTCGAGCACTTCCCGGGCGTGCAGATGTGGTGGCGGGCGATCGGCAACATCCAGAGGCCGTTGATGCTGGGCGCACCGCCCGAGGCGCTGGACGGAGTGCCTCCGGGACACCTGACCAAGAACGCCGATCCGGAGGCGTTGCTGGAGGCGATGGATCTCTACGGCGTCGATATCGCCTGCCTGCTGCCCGAGTCGATGATGGACACGACCGGATATTCGAGCCGCTGGGTAAGCAACGGCGAAATGGCGGCCGTGGCCGACACGCACCCCGACCGCTTCATGTATCAGCCCAACATCTCTCCGATCAAGCAGCGCGGCGTGGACAACACGATCTGGGAGCTCGAGTACTGGGTGAAGGAGAAAGGCGCCAAGATCTTCAAGTTCTACCCGCCCGAGGATACCTACATAAACGATCCCGACCTGTGGCCTTTCTATAAGAAGGCCGAAGAGCTCGGAATCGTGCTCGACATCCACACGGGCTTTTGCTGGGTGCCGCCGGGAAAGAGCAAGTACGCTCTGCCGATCCAGCTAGACGACGTTGCCGGCGACTTCCCTGACCTCAAGATCGTCGCCTTCCACATGGGCTACCCCTACTGCGACGACCTCAACATGGTCGCCATGGGTCATCCCAACGTTTACCCGTGCCTCTCGCTGCTCATCCCCTGGGCAGTCTCGGCGCCGCGCAAGTTCGCGCGAATCATCGGCGAGGCCCTGCGTTGGGTGGGCCCCGAGCGTATCATCTGGGGAACCGACTACGCCGGCTTCGGCGTACAGATAGCGGCGGCCGTGCGGGGAATGCGCGAGTTCCAGATACCCGAGGATCTGCAGCGCGACTACGGTTACCCCGCCATCACCGATGAGGATCGGCGAATGATCTTCGGTGAGAACCTGGCGCGCTTGATAGGCATCGAGCCGAAGCGAAGAATCGCGGGGGCGACGACGAAGTAACCGCCGCAAGAAACCGTGACCGTGAAGGGAAACCGTAACATTTGAAGCGCCCGAGCGAGGGAGACAGCGCCATGCTCACACAGGAAAAATACGAGAGGATTCTCATCGAGAAGCGAGACAACGGCGTGGCCATCGCGACGCTCAACCGTCCGGACAAGCGCAACGCCGTAGACGATGCGTTGCACGAAGAGCTCACGAAGCTGCCCGCTGACACCGACGCCGATCCACAGGTGAAAGTACTGGTCATAACCGGCGCCGGGCGCGGCTTCTGCGCCGGCGGCGACTTCGCCGGCGGGCTGACCCCTGACGCCAACCTGATGAAAATCGCCCGCCGCGTAGTAGACAACCTACTCGACTGCGAGAAGCCGGTGATCACCGCGGTAAACGGCCATGCGATGGGTCTCGGCGCCACGCTGGCGCTGCTCGGCGACGTTGTCGTGGCCGGCCGCAGCGCGATCTTCGCCGATACCCACGCGCCGATGGGCCTCGGTGCCGGCGACGGCGGCCAGGTGATATGGCCGCTGCTGGTCGGAGTGAACCGCGCCAAGTACTACCTGATGACCGGAGAGAAGATCCCCGCCGAGGAAGCCGAGCGCATCGGGTTGGTAAACTTCGTCGTGGACGACGACGAGCTGATGAACCGCGCCCTGGAGATAGCCGACCGCCTGGCCGCCGGAGCCAGCCTGGCCATCTCCGCCTCCAAGGTCCCGATCAACAAATACATCAAGATGGTCTCGAACCTCGTCCTGCCCCTCTCCCTCAACTTGGAAGAGAGCACGCTCCACTCGGACGATTGCCGCGAAGCCGCCGCTGCCTTCGTAGAGAAGCGCCCTCCCAAGTACACCGGCTCCTGATGAATCGCTCTACTGTGACTTACTCCCGCCCTTCCCTCGATCAGACGAGTTTCTGATAGGCACGGTCAGGATATTGCTTGGAAGGTTTCCAGGTCCTGGGCCGCGGTAACCAGGCGGGAGAGGTTGGCCACGGTAATTGCCCGGCCATAATTTTGTGGCGGTGTAATGCGCCACCCGATGACCAGCCCCCAGACGACGGTCTGGCGGTAGAGTCTCCAGGCTTCATTCTCGCTCGGAGCTTCGACACCGTGACGGCGCAGCTCATCGAGGTAGTGGGCGATCAGATCTCGTTCATGCTTGCGGCGCTCTTCGGAGTCGAGTCCCGTCACCAGCAGGTATGTGAGGTCGTGGGCCCATTTCCCTTTTACCATCAACTGCCAGTCGAGCAGCCCGCCGTTGCCCTCGGGCAGCAGGTAGGTGTTGCCGATATGAGGATCACCATGCAGTAGCGTGGTGGGCTCGGAGTTCAGGATGTCCTGGACTTTCCACAGGGCCTCCCAGAGCTCTTCCACCGGGCGACCCAGCGGCCGGATCAAGTCGTTCTTGAAGTCGATCTCGAGCTGGTCGCGCACGAGGTCCAGCCCGATGCTCTTGAAGGTCTTGTACATCCCGCCAGAGCAAGCCGTG
>PIVZ01000776.1 GCA_003354045.1 bacterium | reverse complement strand
CGGCACGGTACAAACGGCGATCAAAGCGATGAAGCTCGGCGCGGCCGATTATCTCACCAAGCCATGCGATCTGGACGAGCTCGAAATGACGATCGAGCGAACCCTGGAGACCCGCAATCTCAAGGAACGCGCCGCCATGCTCGAGCGCGGCCTCGGGCGCTCGGAAGTCGAGATGGTGGGGCGCTCAGAGCGTTTCGTGCAGATGATGCGCGAGGTGGAGAGCGCTGCGCAGAGCCGCTCCGCAGTCTTGGTCTGTGGCGAGAGCGGAACGGGAAAGGAGCTGGTGGCCCGCAGGCTTCATCAGCTCGGCCCGGCCCGAAGCAAGCCCTACGTGGTCGTGGACTGTGCTTCGCTGTCCGACGAGCTCATGCACAACGAACTCTTCGGTCATGAGAAAGGCGCCTACACTGGAGCGAGCGACCGCAAGCACGGGCTGTTCGAGGTCGCCGACGGCGGATCGATGTGCCTCGACGAGGTCGGCGAGGTCAGCCCGCGAGTTCAGGCCAAGCTTCTGCGGGTGCTCGACGGAGGAACATTCCGTCGCGCGGGCGGCACCCAGGAGATACAAGTGGACGTGCGCGTGATCAGCTCCACGAACCGCCGGCTCGAAGAGATGACGGCGGCCGGCATGTTGCGCGAAGACCTTTTCTACCGGCTCTCTCCTCTGACGATAACCGTTCCGCCCCTGCGCGAGCGGCGCGAGGACATCCCGCTGCTGGCCGGGTATTTCTTCGCCCGAGCCGTGCGCCGGCTGGCCGCGCCGCCCACGCTGGACGCCTCCGCATTGAGGGCTCTGGAGAGACACCACTGGTCGGGCAACGTCCGCGAGCTCCTCGGAGTGATCGAGCGCCTCGTGGTCTTTCGATCCGGTGAAACGATCGGCAGCGGGGACGTGAGAGCTCTGCTCGGCAATCCCGAGCAGGCGGCGCCGCCGGCTGCCGAAGACCTGCCTCTGGCGGAGGTCGAGAGAAGGCATATCGAAAGCGTGCTGCGCCGCTGTGGGGGCCATCGGGCGGAGGCGGCCCGGATCCTCGGCATCGCCGAGCGTACGCTATATCGCAAGCTGGGCAGCCTGGCCCGGTCTGGCCTCTAGAACCGATCATGTCAGTCCGTGTCCTCACCGTCATCGACTAGAGCCGAGGAACACGTTATATTAGCAGTCTGATAAAGGGAGGAATGTGGCGAAGCGTGGCCAGTCTTTGCCCGAACCCTTTTTAGTTATGGCCTTAACCCCTTCGGCAAAAAGCGGACAACTGATCGTCCAAGCCATTCGCTCGACGATGGCCTTCGGACTGATCGGTCTACTTGCCCCGGTGGCCATAGTTTCCTTCACCATCGTAACCTTCCAGCGGCAGGAGGCCGAGATCGCGGTTGCCCGTGACTTGGCCGCCGAAGCACGCACCAGAATAGACGAAGCCCGCTTCGCCGCCCTGGAGGATTTCGACGCCATCCAGGTCGAGGGTGAGACCAAAGGCGAGGATTGGCTCGACGCGCTCACGGTCCTGGTGGGACAGTTGGCGGAGTTCGACACCAGGATTGAATTGGAAGAGCAGCGCCAGGTTCTCGCGAATACGACCGAAACGCTGCGCAGTCTTCGCACCCGGGCCATGGACTGGCGGGCTAGCTGGGAAGAGAACCAGGACGAGATCGACGGGCTCGCAAAGAAGTACAGTGGGTTGCTCGAACACCTCCGCGGTCAAGTGGGTGCACAGTCCGACAAGCTGCGCTTGCTCGAGTCGGCCGGTCTGAGTGCCTCGCGGCGCACCAGTGACGCGACCAAGCTTCGTGCGGCCTGGGGAGCGCTGCAGAGAGCTCAGAAGGTGGGTGGGCTCTCCAGCGTCTTGGGACGCGAGCTTTCCGAGACGGCGCTGCTTCTCAATCAGTTCCTCGAAGAAGACGACGCGAGCAAACTTCCAGCCTACAAAGATTTCGAGTGGCCGAAACACATCACCCGTATGCGCGAGGCCTCCGGCGAGATGAACACGGTGGCCATGGACCTCTTCGTGACCTCTATTTCGGAGGACGTAGAGG
>PIVZ01000184.1 GCA_003354045.1 bacterium | reverse complement strand
ATCCTGATTATCCTCAATGCTCGCCGGATATATACCGGGCCGACACGCCACCCGCGGTGGTGAAAATGCCTCCCACGTAAAGATCGGGCCCGTTGATCGCTAAGGCATAGACGACCCCATCTGTTCCGCTACCGAGCGCCGACCACGAACTTCCGTCCCACTTACCCACGAAGTTGGCAACCACTCCTCCAGCGGCGGTGAACCACCCCCCAGCGTAGAGATCAGTTCCGTCGGTTTCCAAGGACATAACGGTTGAGCTCATTCCATTGCCGGATGAGTCCTGGCCAAGTGCCGACCAGGAAGATCCGTCCCACTTCGCGATACCGCTAGCAGCAACGCCACCGGCGCTACCGAAGGCCCCCCCCATGTAGAGATCGCTTCCGTTTGGAGTAAGGGCCCACACGTTAGCATGCGTACCTGAGCCGAGGGCCGACCAGGAGCTTCCGTCCCACTTGGCCACGTGGTGGGCGGCTACTCCGCCAGCGGTGGTGAACTCGCCGCCCGCGTAGAGGTCGGTGCCGTTCGCCGTGAGGGACCATACGTGTTTATCCGTACCTGAGCCGAGGGCCGACCAGTTGGTCCCGTCCCATTTAGCTACGTGTTCCACGCTTATGCCCCCCGCGGTAGTGAAGGGACCCCCCGCGTAGAGGTCGGTGCCGATGACCGCCAGAGCCTCCACGAAATAATTCGTTCCTGTGCCAAGCGCTGCCCATGAGCTTCCGTCCCACTTGGCAACCTTGTTTGCACTTGCGCCGCCAGCAAAGGTGAAATCGCCTCCGGCGTAGAGATCGGTCCCAATGACCGTCAGGGCACGCACAGCGGCGTCCATTCCGCCCCCGAGCGCTGACCAAGTCGTTCCGTCCCACTTGGCTATCCGGTTCGCGCTCACACCACCGGCGGTGGTAAAAGTTCCTCCCGCATAAAGGTCGGTCCCAATGACAGCTAGGGCGTGGGTGTCTTGGTTCACCCCTGTGCCGAGTGCCGACCAGGTAGTCCCGTCCCATTTGGCAATGTGGCTGACGGAGACGCCACCCGCGGTCGTGAACACGCCTCCTGCATAGAGATCGGTTCCGATGACCGCTAGGGTCATTACGCGGCCATAGCTGCCGCCCATCCCGGCGCCAAGTGCAGACCATGAGCTTCCATCCCACTTGGCAATGTAGTTCACCTGCAAGTCGTTGATGAATTCAAAGTCCCCGCCAACGTAAACGTCTGAGCCGATCACGGCGATCGCCCATACGCCGTGACTTGGCCCCACGGGCTTAAACTGTCCGTCCCAAGCCTGATCCGGATCGCAGCCCCCCGGCGTCCGAGCGCCTTCGGCGATGAGTCGTGGAGCGCCACTTGAGTCTTCCACCATTCTGTAGCCGGCTAGGTCGAGACTTCCGCTGACTCTACCGTCGAGCTTGAACGTGCCGTCGGGGTTGAGCACATCGGCGATGGGCACCTTCTCTCCGAAGTCCGGCTCACTCGCCTGCGCCATTGGTGCAGACATTCCCAGCGCCACGGCCAGGGCGACTGCCGCAACGTGCAGCGGCATCATCCATTTCATTGCAATCGTCCGTTCGTGAAGATTAGCCATGGAAGCTCTCCGATGTCGTGGATCTAGGTTAACGTCAGCGCCCGGTGTTCCAGGCCACGCTGACCTGGTAGTGGGGTGGGCAATAAGGTGCGCTCGCGAAAGCGAGCCAGGCAGTCTCGGATTCATCGGCTTCTCCCTCTCTAGAAGACCGTAACGTGCTCGTCGCTGGGCAGCCCAGTGTTGCTGGTCGAGTAACCCCCGCAATCCCAACCCAGGGTTGCCTTACTCACCACGCAAAAGGCGGTGAAGTGTGCTGGGTTTCTAGCACACTTGGAACGCTTCAATCCAGCGATCGCCTGACTGCCCTCGCTTGCTCGTCCGTGACGTGGGCAGGATCGCAGGAACGGAGCTTCGGATCCGAGACCGTTTGGCCATTACCGCCAGGCCTGCACTCGGAACTCACTCTGGGCTTGGCCAGGTCTAGGCCTTGGGCCCCTTAGCCGTTGGGATGGTTATGATGACTTTGGCTGCCGCCGCCCGCTTGCCCAGGTCCTCTACGCCCATCAACCGCTCGACGCCGGCGAGCTTGCTCAGCTTCTCGAGCGGCGGCCACTTCGGGTGCAACTTCACCTTGCGGTGAATCGTGCGGTTGCCGTCCTTGTCTACGTACTCGCGCTCCTGCCATTCGCTCAGCGCCATCTGCATGAACAGCGGCATCTCAGCTGGCCGCAGCATCCGGCCGTCCTGGTCGAAGCAGAGTGCGATATTGGAGAATCCGATGGCGTAGATCTCGGCCACGACGCGCTCGAGTGTGAGGTCGAGCTTGCGGCAGTGCCTCTGTCTGGCCTTCTCCACAGCGGTCGCAACCTCTGCCTTTTTCAGCAACTTGCAGGCGGCCGCGCCGTTACGTTCCGGCGTTCCAAGCTCCTTGTATCCAGCCTCGCGGCGCGCCCTGGTGGCGTTTCCCGTGGCCGCGTAGATCGCTGCAAATCGTTCCTGTCGCATAGTCAGTGCCACTGCTCGACTCCCAAGTGCACGCCGGTCTGGCCAGTCCCGTCCGAGAAGGGTCGGCGGCTCGTCACATCAGACCCTCGAACTGGGTTTCCCAGCCCTGCATGTCATTAATAAATGTTCGGTGGAGCGTCCTCATCGGTCGGTGGCGGGGGTGCATCGAAGGGTTCGGGGTCTTCGAGGACGTCGCCTCTTCCAGACTGAGCGCCAGTCCGCATCGTATCCGTCAACAAGGGGGCCGAATGCCCGCGAACCCCTTGCAGGAGCTCAATATTCTCTGTTGACGGATAGAATTCCGATCCGTCAACAGCCGACTTTCCGTTGACGGTTGGGCGTTGCGATCTGTCAACAGCATGGTCGCCTGGCAGAAGGGGATCGGGCTCATTGTTGCCCTTGTTGACGGATTGGAGGCCGGCTTCGTAGGGTGAGGCGACAGAATACTTTTCGCCGTCCACATCGGTGGAAAGGTATCGAGACCACGATTCCTCAAAGTCTGCCCTGTGGTAGGCCCTGACAGTGTTAGGGACACCAGGGAGGCGCGTTCCCTTTGATTGGATGCCGTACTTGCGGAGTTGGTTGGCGAGGAATCTTGCCGAAGGCCCGTTGCCCTGCTTCATAGTCGCCCACGGGGATTCCTCCAGATCCATGAGCCCTTTGATCAACTCGGTCGGCGTAAGTCTCGCCCTACCTGACTTTTCGAAGACCTCGCGACTATCACGCAGGAGCAGTACGTGCGTCGATGCGTCGTCGAAATCCTGCTTACCGGACATAAGCAGCGAAGCTTCCCGAGCCCGCCTGAGGCAAGCGGGGCAAGCTTCGCAGGCGATTGAAAGTAGATGTCGCCAGTTGTCGGCCGCCCGGTCATCGAGTTCACGAGGGGGCTCTAAGGGGCAATCACTCAGGATGCTGGGTCGGTCGGCTGCCCAGCGCGTCAACCTTCGGGTGAGCCGGACCGCTTCTGTTGCCAGATCCGAAGGCCTGGCCACTTCGTGATCGCGAAGCTTGCGTTGCAGCGGAACGACGATTGCCCGATCCTGGAGCGTGTCGGACAACTTGCCGATACCTGCCAGAGCCTTGGGAGCGTAGGTGCAGAAGAGACGCGGCTCGTTCGAGTCGCCCACGCATCGTAACACTCCTGCAGCCGATCGTGTGTGTCCGGAGTTGAGCAGGCCACGTAGCTCCTCGTTGTCTCGGATGAAGGAGTCGATTTCGTCCAGCAAAATCGTCGGTGCCCACTCCTCAGTCACGCGAAACAGGGCGGCAGCCGTTGCGTGCGCTGCGATCAGCGGACGGTGAGCCAGACGGGCCACGACCTCGAGCGTCACGGTCTTCCCGCATCGCTTCTCGGGGGCCATGATCGCCAGAAGGGGGAGCACTTGGGTTTGCTCGACGAGATAAGTCATCGCTACCCACAAACCGATAACGAACGGAATGTGTGCATCTGCGACGACGACCTTGGCGATGACGTCCTCGAGCTCGGCGAGCAACTCGCATGTATCCACCGGATCGCTCCACGGCTCTGGGTCATTGAAGGTGAACGCCTCCCCTTGCTATTGGCTTCGAGCAGGCTTGGCATTCTTCACAAGGCTGTCCAGGGTGGCGACGCGGCAGCCTAAATGCTCGGCCGCTTCCCTACGCTCACGCGAGTACTGCAAGTCCGGTAGGGCGGCGAGGCGTGCGATCTCCTTCTCATCACGGTCAGTTTCACTCTCTTGTTGAATCCCGCTATCGATTTCAGTGACGTTCGCCTCGGAATCGATGCGGAGCGCCTCAATCTGCTCGAGGGTCGCCGAGCTCATGGTGCCGCCTCGATACGATGGAATAGCCGGTCGGTGCCCGCGTCTTCGAATGCCTGCGCCCATGTTTCGGTCTGGCCGAGCGGTGCGCATACGGCTCCGTGCTTCTGGTCGATGCGCAGCGGCGCTTCTCGGGTTGCGGTTTCGATATCTGCGCTTCCGGCACGGATGGGGAGACTCGGGTAATGGTCGTTGTGGGTCGGACAGCGCGCCATCCAGGCCTCACCGACCTGGCGCCCGCCCAGGGTCTGCACGAGCTTTAGGGCCGTCACGAGCGGAGCCTAGGCAGCTACGTCAGGCAAGCCCGAATCGCAGGTTGAACGGCGGGCCTGCTCTTCCAGCCATGCCTCGATATCACGGATCCGGTAGCGGATGGCTCGGCCAATCTTGATGAAGACAGGCCCGGTGCCTTTCACCCGCAGGTTGCGAAGCGAACCTTCGGGCAGGCGGTATCGCTCGGAGACCTCGCGGCTTGAGAGGAGTGCTTCGGGTGCCATCGGGTAGAGTAATGGGTTCGTGTTCGTCATAATTCTGCCTCTGCAATCCACGGCGTCATTGCCGGGCTTCAGTTGTAAGTTGACATACCTGGCCCCGGGCGCAGGGGACGGTTTGGGGGCATTTCGAGTGAAAGACGTCCGTTTCGGGCGATCTGGTGGGGAAGATTTACTTTTTCTGGGGGCGGAGGTCTCGCGTTGCCTTCCGCACCGCGTCCTTGCTGACCTCGTCTTCAAGTTCAAGTATGACGTTGACGATGGTCGCGACTTCCTGGTGATGGGGTTTCCCAAGCACGCGGTGGATGGCGGAGGAACACCATCGAGCGCAGAACCTGCGCTCAGCATGGGGATCGTTCACGTTTTTCGGGATTGCTCTCTCGATCCGACTTGCAGTTTCATCAGGAGACCGCACGAGGACTTCCAACAAACGGGTCAGGTCAGCGAGTTCTTCCGCGGACAAGCCAATATCTGTCCAGTGGCTCTTGGTCGAAAGTGTCTCGAGCAGTGCCACAGCGCGTTTGGCAAGCGATCTGCGCAGGCGCGTATGCTCGGCAACCGTTGGCGGGGTGGCCTCAGGTTCGCCCCAGAGCAGGCGGTGGCCTGACACGCTCCAGACGATGTCGATCAGTAGCTGTTGCCATTCACGGCTGCTACGGCGAGCACTCCTTTCGAGCGTTGGCCAAACCGGCAGCATACTGTCGTCAGTCAGCAGTCGGTGCCGACAGTCGAGCAGTGGGTTGTCGCGGAAACTGGCGTGTTCCGACTCGACTCTGCTCGTCGCAAACCAATTCCGCGCTTCGTCCACCACACACTGGGGGACTACATGGAGAGGCTCAAACGGGAGCGGAGGGGGGGGAGGCGGTGGAGCCGGCCGTCTAACCAGTGGTATCAAGCCCGCTTTGGGAGAGCGAGGACTCGGGGGTGCTTCATCCGGCGGCTTGGGAGTGTCGCTACTTGACGGCATGGAGCTTCGGCTTCCCCGTGCGAATTGCGGTGGCCATGTGATCTCCTACCGCATCGGCTGCACGGCGGGCCACTTCATCTGCGACGTGGGCATAGCGCTGAGTTGTTGCTGCGGCCTTGTGCCCAAGGAGCTTGCCAATCTCTGGCAAGGAGAGCCCGGCGTGGATGCCAGCGGCGGCGAAAGAATGCCTGAGGTCGTGCAGCCGCAAATCGGTGAGCTTGGCGGTCCTGCGAATGCGCCTCCATGCGCTATCAATCTCGGTGCGGGGCCTGTCATAGGTGCGGGCTGGGAAAACCCAGTCACTCCGGCGCTCGCGGGCACGCTGTTGCAGAATGGCTAGCGCATTGCTAGCGAGCGGCACAGTGCGAGCTCCGGTCTTCGAGTCGGCCAGACGGAGCGCCCGATTATCGAGATCCACTTCATCCCAGTGCAGTCCGACTATCTCACCCTTGCGGCATCCGGTGAGCACCAAGAGCCGTATGGCCTGCACCGCGTCTCGAGCGCCTGTCTGTTCGTAAGCATCGAGTGTTTGCCAGAGCAGGGCGACTTCTGCGGGGGAGAGGAACCGCTCTCGCTTGGACTCCTCATAACGCTTCAGGCCTTTGCAGGGGTTCGTGCCCTGGGCTCGGTATCCCCAGATCTCAGCCTGCGCAAGCAGGTTGGATAGAAGGGCGAGCACTCGATTCGCCCGGACCGGCGTTTTGTGCATGTCGGCGTGCAGTCGCTTCACATCGGCTTGAGTGATGGCAGCTACCTTTCGTTTGCCCAGGCGAGGGATGATGCGCGCACGGAGCAGCTCTTCGTCGCGGCGGATGGTAGAGGGCTTCTTGTGGGGGCGGGCGTGCTTTTGGATGTACAGAGACGAAAACTCGGTGAGGGTTGGCTCGGCAGTGGCAAGCCGGGCAGCCTGCTCGGCCGCTCGGCGGTTCTCGAGCGGATCACGGCCGGCAGCGAGCTCGCCGCGAGCTGCGGCGGCGAACCGACGTGCCCGGGTCACGGTGATCTCACCGACGCGGCCAAGGGTCATCAAGCGCCGACGCCCGCCATGACGGTAGCGAAGTACAAAGAAGCCGCACGTATCGGTCGCACGGACGCCAAAGCCTCGCATCTCGGTATCCCATGTCGTTGTGCCCGGCGGCACAGTCTCGCATAGGGCCTTCGTTATGCGTCGCTGCATGTTATGTCCCCTGGGATTGCGGCCAAAATCCCCTGTGAGCCCCGTGTCGCCCATCGTGTCGCCCACCTGTGACAGTTGCACCCAATGACCGCGGGTTCGGCTCTGGTGACGTCGGGAGCATCTACACCCCTATAAAACAAAGAGTTTGTAGTGTCAGAGAAGAGGCTGTGCGCACTGGCAGTGACGGGCGATTACGGCCGAAACCGGATTCCTCGAAGACTTAAAATCCCCTGGGCAAACGCCCGTCCGGGTTCGAATCCCGGTCCCGGCACTCAAGACGGCGTTTTGTCCCGCCGGTTCACTCATGAGCGGGCTCTGTGGATTCCAGTTCCCGAATGTCGATCAGCACGGCTATAGGCGGGCGCGAGCCTAGATAGCAGATCCACATGCGGGGCTGCGAGAAGCTGCATTCGCTCTCGTACCACCGCTGGAGAAATTCAGGAATATATGCGTCACGGGGTCGCGAGGCGTTCCTTCCAGTAACCAGGCTCGCGGCTGCAGTGCATGACCGCCACGATGAGAACGAAGTCCGCCTCGACGGTGTAGAGCACGCCGTAAGGGAACACGCGAGACAGACAGCGGCGGACATCTTCGTCAATGACTCGCCATCGCGTCGGGGATTCGAGAATCCGGACTATGGCATCCTCGACAGCGTCAATGGAGCGCCCTGCCAGCTCCGGATCGCGCTTCGCGTAGTAAAGGGCTGCTCCTTCGTACTCGCCGAGTGCTTCCGGGTGGAACCCGTGCTTCATCGCAAGATGGTGTTACGTACCTTGCGGGTAGCTTCCTCACCGGGGATCGATTCAATCTGCCCGGATCGTACCTCGTCTCGCCTGCGTTTCGCTTCCGTAATCCACAAGGCGTCGATACGGCCGATCTCCTTGGCGTCCAGACTTTCCACGAGAAGGTCCGCCAAGCGTGCGCGCGATTCCGCCGAAAGGGACATGGCTTCTTCGGCCAACTGCTCAACTGTCGAGCCCACAAAAGAAAACTAAGTCAAGGAGCCCGAGTCCTCAAGAGGATTGGTATTCCGGATACGAATAACTGCTTCGGCGGAGAGGAGTGGGGCAAGATTGGGCCAAGGGTCGCCAAGTGCATATAGTGACGGCGGTAATTGCCGCACGGGGGATTCGATATCCCCAGACCTTGCATACGCGGGGCTAGCACGGGGCCGCAAGAACGCCTTGAGGCTTTCAAGGCGGACTATCTGCAAACAACACCCAGGGCACAATCGGGCCTCCGCCTTGGGGGGCACCGGCAGGGGCCCCAGGAGGGTGCCCCCCCCGGGAGGGGGGAAGTTT